>JADLDL010000047.1 GCA_020846655.1 Saprospiraceae bacterium
AGTTCCTGCCGGATAATTTTCAGGAAACCTACTTCAAAGTGGCCTACCCGCTGTTCAATTCCGACCTGCGCTACAACCGCCAGATCCGCCAGCAACTGGTCCAAAGCAAAACGGCCGAAAAAGCCGCGTTCGAACACGAATTGCGCTACCGCATCACCGAAGCCTACCTTCAATACCTTCAGGCCCTGGAAGCCGAAAAAATCTGGCTGAACGCCAAATCTGTGCTCAGCGAATTGCGCCGGTTCAATGAAGCCCTGGTCAAAAATAACGTGGCTACCCGCGACGTGGTGGCCACCGCCGACTACGAACTCAGTAAAGCCGAACGCGAAATTTTCAACCTGCGCAGCCAGCAAAATACCGCCCGTTCCTATTTTAATTTCCTGATTAACCGCGACTTGCAAGCCGAAGTCAGTATCGATACCAGTCTCCTGCACCAGGCGCTGCCGACCTACGACCGAGCCGCCCTTATCCAGGAAGCCCTCACCGACCGGCATGAACTCACCGCCATCCGGGCCGGCCAGTCGGCTGCCGAAATTGCCCTGAAACTCAACGAAGCCAATCGAACCCTGCCCGATGCCTACATCGGCGCGCAGGCTGGTTTTCAAGGCTTTGGCTACAAATTCAACGGCGACCAGGCCTACATCCTCGCCCAGGTCGGTATCACCTACGATATTTTCAACGGCGGCCTCACGCGCAGCAAAACCCAACAGGCCCGCATCGAAACGGAGAAAATCCGGACCCGCTACAGCGAAACCCAGCAACAAATCGCCCTCCAGGTCACACAAGCCTGGAACGCCTTCGAATCGGCCCGGCAAGGCTGGATGACCACCCGGGCAGGCCAACGGGCTGCCGAGGAAACTTTCCGCATCGTCAACAATAAGTACCGCGCCAATCAGGTGCTGCTGCTCGAATTTCTGGATGCCCAAAACCGCGTCACCACCGCCCAACTCCAGGTATTGCTGGCCTGGACCGACGTGCTGATCCGGGAAGCCGAACTAAAAAAAGCCGCCGGCTTATAAACCTGACCACTCCTCCAAGTTTTTAAACATCAACGTATTATGAACAAGATAAAAACCCAGACGCTGGCGCCGGTTTCCCTGGTCATCTTTGCCTTCGCCGGCCTTTTTTACCTCCTCGGCGGCTGCGGCAATTCCGACGCCAAACCCCGCGCCACCGAGGCCGGCGCCCCCACCGAAGACCGCATCCCCGTGCGCACCGCCCCGGTGCAAACCCAATCTATTGCCTTGCCCGTGCACGCCAGCGGCATCCTGAGCAGCTCCGCCGAACAACGGCCCTCCTTTAAAATTGGCGGCATTATCCGCAAGATTTACGTCGACGAAGGCGACCTGGTGCGCCCGGGCCAGTTGCTGGCGGTGCTCGACAAAACGGAAATCGACGCCCAGGTAGCACAGGCCAACCAAGCCTTGCTGAAAGCCGAGCGCGACCTCGGCCGCGTCGAAGGTTTGTACCGCGACTCCAGCGCCACCCTCGAACTCCTGCAAAACGCCACTACCGGCCGGGATGTAGCCAAAGAAACCGCCAAAATCGCCCTGTTCAACCAGCAATACGCCGAAATACGCGCCACCCGGGGCGGCAAAATCATCAAAAAACTGATGAACGAAGGCGAAATCACCGGGCCTGGCATGCCCGTTTTTGTCCTGTTCGAAACCGGCAAAGACGACTGGGTGGTCAAAGTCTACGTCAGCGACCGCGACTGGGCCCGCCTCAGCATCGGCATGAACGCCCAGGTCCACATGGATGCCTACCCCGGCATTACCTTTCCAGGCAAACTGAGCGACCTGGCCCCGGCCGCCGACCCGGCCAGCGGCTTGTACCCCGTTGAAATCAAAGTGACGCCACAGGGGCAGCGTTTTGCCCCGGGCCTGTTTGCCCAGTTGGATATTGCACCGCGCCAGGCGGGCCGGTTTACCACTGTGCCGGTGGAAGCGATCATCGAGGGCGATGGCCGCGAGGCTTTTGTCTTCGTGATACAGCCCGACGGTGAATCGGTGCGCAAAGTGCCGGTGCAGGTCGCGTTTATCGAGGGCAACCGGGCTGTGTTGAGCCAGCACCTGGGCGATGCAGCCGAGGTGATCACCGCCGGTGCGCCGTACCTGACGGAGAAAAAGAAGGTTCGGAAAATAAGCGACAGCGGCCCGGCAAACGGCCAGTAAGATCCCCTTTCCCTGTTTAGCAATCAACTTACAACAATGAAAATCGCTGAATTTTCCGTCAAAAACGGCCAGTTTACATTTATCATGTTCCTGGCAGTGATGGCCCTCGGCATCGGCTCGCTGTTGAACATGCCGCGCGCCGAAGACCCCAAATTTGAAGCCCCGGGCTTCACGATTATTATGGTGTATCCCGGCGCCGGACCCGCCGAAATGGAAGACAAAGTCACCGACAAGGTGGAAGCCAAACTCGGCGCCCTGGAAAATATCGACCGCATGCGCTCCTACTCGGCCAACGGCCTGAGCGTCGTGACCCTGGAGTTCAAACACGGCCAGGACCCGGACAAAAAATACGAAGAAGTGATCCGGGAAATCAATGCCATCCGGCCCGAACTCCCGCCGGATATGTACCGCACTGAGGTGCAGCGCTTCTCGGCTGCCGATGTGGCGATGATGCAAATGGCCATTATTTCTGAAAATGCGTCCTGGCAACAACTCCGCGACGAGGCCGAACGCCTGGAAGAACGCCTGGAGAAAATTGCCGGCCTGAAAGGCGCCGATGTATACGGCTTTCCCAAACGGGAGGTCCGCATCAGCCTCAATTTGCCCAAAATGGCTGCCGAAGGGATTCCCCTCAGCCGGGTGCTCGGCGCCCTGCAAAGTGAAAATATTTCGATCCCCGGAGGAGCCATCGACGCCGGCAGCCGGCAGTTTTTTGTGGAAACGAGCGGCGACTACCAGAACATCGACGAGGTGCGGCAAACCATTGTGTTTGCCAACGGCGGTAAAATTATTTACCTCCAGGACCTGGCCACGGTAGAGTTTGCGTACGAAGAGCCCCGGCACATGGCCCGGCTCAACGGCGCCCGAAGCGTGTTCGTGACGGCCCGCATGAAAAACGGCCAGAATATCACGGTGGTGGGCCAACAAGTCAACCAAACCCTGGAGGCCTTCCGGGAAGATTTGCCGGCCAACATGGATTTTCAAAAGGTTTTTGACCAAAACGATTCCGTCCACAAGCGCCTGACCCGTTTTTCCAAAGATTTTGCCATCGCCATCCTGCTGGTGCTGCTCACCCTGCTGCCGCTGGGTACCCGGGCTTCCATCGTGGTGATGATCTCCATTCCGCTGTCCATTTCCATCGGCTTGTTTGCCCTGGACCAACTGGGCTATTCGCTCAACCAACTGAGTATCGTGGGCCTGATTATTGCCCTGGGCATCCTGGTCGACGACTCCATTGTGGTGGTGGAAAATATCGAACGATGGCTCCGCGAAGGACACAGCCGCCGCGATGCGGCCATTTTGGCCACCCGCCAGATCGGTTTGGCGGTGTTGGGCTGCACGGCCACGCTGATCCTGGCTTTCCTGCCCCTCGTGTTTCTGCCCGAAGCCGCCGGCGATTTTATCCGGAGCCTGCCCATGGCGGTGGTGACGACGGTGATCGCCTCCTTGTTTGTGTCGCTCACGATCGTCCCATTTCTGGGCAGCCGCATCCTGGCCGAGCACCACGACCCGCGCGGCAATATCTTTCTGCGCGGTCTGAAATGGGCGATTTCCAAATCCTATGCCCGGCTGTTGCATGTGGGCCTTCGCTACCCGGGCTGGACGATGCTGGCCTCTGCGGCTATTTTCATCGGTGTGCTGAGCCTGGTGGGCCGGGCTGGATTTGCAGTATTTCCAGCCAGCGAACGCCCTATGTTTTATATCGATGTGGAAACGGCCCCCGGCACGAGTTTTACGGAGACGGACCGGGTGGTTCGGATGGTCGATTCGGTGCTGGCCGGCTACATGGACGAAGAACTGCGGCGCAGCGCCATGGGGGGCGTGAAAATAAATTTGGCCGAAGGCCAGGAAGGGGAAACTACGGTCAGCCTGCCCCATTCGGTGTATCCGGGGCACGGCGCCCCGGCGCGTATTATTTCCTATGCCTCCAATGTGGGCCGCGGTAACCCGCGGATGTACTACAACGTCATCCCGCGCAACGAGAGCCCCGACTATGGCCAAATCCTGGTGCAATTGCAGGAACGAACGCCGCCGCCGGTCAAAATCGCGCTGATCGACGAGTTGCGCGAAACCTTCAAAAACGTGCCGGGAGCGGTCATCAACGTCAAAAATTTTGAACAGGGGCCGCCCATCGAGGCGCCGGTGGCCATCCGGGTGTTTGGCGAAAACCTGGACTCGCTGCGCAAGGTGGCTGGCCAGGTGGAAAACATGGTTGCCGGGCTGGAGGGCACGATTTATGTCGACAATCCCATTGCTTCCATCAAAACGGACCTGCGCGTCAAGATCAACAAAGACAAAGCCACCTCGCTGGGCATCCCGATTGCTGAAATCGACCGGATGGTCCGGTTAGGGATTGCCGGCCTGAATGCCGGAAATTTCAGCACCCCCGACGGCGACGAATACAACCTGACGGTGACGCTGCCCAAAGACAAGGTGTTTGCCGACCTGAATGTGTTCAAAAACCTGTATGTCAATAGTTTGAGCGGCGCCTCGGTGCCCATGAGCCAGGTAGCCGAACTGGAGTTCAGCCGCTCGCCCAACACCATCACGCACTATGACAAGGACCGCTACACGCTGGTGAGCGCCTTCGTCAGGAGTGGGCATCTGGCGCAAACGATCAACGCCAAGGTGCAGGAAAACCTCGAAAAAATGGATTTCCCGAAAGGGTATCACTACGTGATTGCCGGCGAGGTGGAAACCAGCCAGCGTTCGTTTGGCGGTATGGGCACGATCATCATGATTACCATTTTTGGCTTGCTGGCGGTGCTGATTTTGGAATTTAAAACCTTCCGGAGCACGATCATCGTGTTGTCGGTGATCCCTTTGGGTATCATTGGCGCGGTGTTGGCGTTGCTGGCTACGGGCTATCCGTTTTCGTTTACGGTGGCAGTGGGTTTGATCGCGCTGATGGGGATTGAGGTGAAAAACTCGATTCTGCTGGTCGATTTTACCAACCAGTTGCGCAAAGAGGGTAGGGGGCTGGACGAGGCCATTCAGGAGGCCGGCGAGATTCGTTTCGTACCGATCCTGCTCACTTCACTCACGGCCATTGGCGGCCTCATGCCCCTGGCAATCGAGGAAAATCCGCTGTATTCGCCGCTCGCCTACGTGCTGATCGGCGGCCTGATTTCGTCGACCCTGCTGTCGCGGATCGTGACGCCGGTGTTGTACAAATTGCTGGCGCCCAAACTGGGCTAGGGGCAAAAGAAAGGGCAACTGTGCAGCGGACCGTAGTACTTGTCCGACGCGCAGTTGCCCTTTTGCTTATGCCTGGCGGCTCCGGCTTATGCTTTGCCGCCGTCCAATTCGTCCTGCAATTTTTTCAGGGCATCCCAATCTTCCTTCGTGGCCAGGTCGGCTTGTTTCGGCCAGGTTTCCGGGTCGTGGATGTTGAACTGGGAGCCGCCGGCATCGAGGATTTCGCGCAAGCGATAGGGCGAAGTCATGGCCAATTGATCCCAGGTGGTGATGCCGGCATTGTGGAGCAGTTCGGCGATTTTGGGGCCGATGCCTTCCACGATTTTCAGGTCATCCCATTTGTACTTGGTATCGTTGAACGTGATCGTCCGAACCGGTGCCGCCTTCGGTGCGGCGGCGGGTGCGGCAGCGGCTGCTTTGGCGGCGGCAGGTGCTCCGGCGTTCATTTGCTCTTTCAGGGCCATACGTTCGCTGTCGCAAAGGATCAGGTCGTTTTTGGCTTTGCGGAGTTGGTCGTTGCATTTTTCGAGTTCGGCTTCCACCTGGCTGAGCCGAACGCGCAGGTTGGTCAGTTCGGAGGTCAGTTCCGTGACTTTTGCCGAGAGGGCGCCGTTGTCGGTGGTCAATTGTGTGATTTGTGCTTTCAGCGCACTCACTTTGTAGAAAGCAAAGGCAGCCAACCAGCCCAAAATGAAGGGCACGATGCAGAGCAGGAGGCCTACAGGGAGGTCGTCGGTAAAGGACGGCACATGGAGGAGAATATAATTGAAAAGCATAGTTGAATTCGTTTTGATGGTTGACTAATTGGCCGTGGTGATCACTACCCGGCGGTTTTGGTGGCGCCCGTCCTCGGTGCCGTTGTCGGCTACCGGCTGTGCTTCGCCTTTGGAATCCACTTTGATCCGTTTGGTGTCGATGCCATTGTTGATCAAAATCCGGGCGATGGCATTGGCGCGGCCGAGGCCGAGTTTTATGTTTTCGGCGGGCTCGCCGACATCGTCCGTATGGCCTACAATAGTAAAGGTAGAGGCCGTTGATTTGTGTTTGGCGACCAGTTTGAGCAGGTACGCATCTACTTTCGGGTCCTGGTCTTTTTCCGTCGAGTTGAAGGGGAACAGGAAGGTCACGGCGTTGTCGGACTCAATGATGGCGCCTTCGTCTTTTTTCAGGACCATTTTCAGCCAGGAAAAATCGGCCGATTCGCGGGCCGGGCCGCCTTCAGCCAGGCTATCTTCCACCGTTTTGAAGGCCAGGTGGATGCGGCTCTCCGGCACTTCCGGCTGCATCAGGCTGCGCAGGGCTTCCGCGCGGGCCTGGCCCAGGTTGGCTGCTTTGCTGGCGTTTGTTTCGCCGGCCCGGTACCAAGCGGTGATCAACAGTGTGTCGCCCTGTCCGCTTCGGGCCACCAGGTCTTTTTTCCAGGCTTTGAAATTGGCGTCTGGTTCAGGTTGATCGGCGTTCCATTTGAACAGCGGCACGCCGCTGGTTTGTACTGTTTGGGTTGCCGGTTCTCCGTTGCAGCAGTCGCATTGGCGGCAATGCCAATACCTTACGCACCAAACCGTGTAACCCACAAACAGCAGGGCAATGAGCCATAGTGGAATTCTCATGTGAAAGTTGGTTTAATATTTTGTCATGGTGATGTTTGGGCAAAAATATTTATGAATAAACAAATAATTGCCAATTTATTGAAAACTTATTTTAAAAAATCCATCCCTGTAGCGCGCCGTTGTTGGTCCCGGCCAAAATAAGTTGCCGCCCATCTGCCAGCGGCAGTACGGCGCTGCTCCGGATTTCGCCCCCGGCCCAGCAACCATGCACCCGGTTGGGCACTACCGCCCAGCCGCCAGCGCCTTTGTTTTCGAGCAAAACGCCCCGCGAGGCGTCATACGGGCCGGTCTCCGGGGTGTTGTTCGAATCGTTGCCCAGCAGGAGCAGGTCGGGTTTTCCATCTTTTGTAAAATCCTGAACCACAATGGTTTTGGTGCACGAAATTTGTGCCTCCACCGGCAGGGCATGCGCCACCAAACGGCCGTCGCGGTTTTCAAACCAGGTGCTTTCCAGCCGTTCCACCCGCAGTTGTTGCGCGGCGCGCAATTTTTTCAGGTCCAACACCTCCTCCAGCGGCGCCCGGGCATAACTCCGGTACCGGATAAACTTGGATTTGATCAGGTTGGGCATCTGGGTGGCCAGTTCGTTGCGCTGCGCCAGGGGGTAGTACCGGCCCGCATCGGCAATGGCCACCACGGGGTCGAGGCTTTGGTTGAGGTCAAAATCGAGGGCAAACAGGCGCAAGGGGGCGCCCGGACTGGCTTTCAGCCGGGTGTTCAGGCCTTCGTTGCCGGCCACGAGGTCCAGGTCGCCGTCGCCATCCAGGTCCCGGGCGAGCAGGTAATTCCAGAACCCGTGGGTGTTTTCCAAGCCATACTGGCCGCTCCGATCGCTCCATTCCCGGCCCTCAAACGCGAACACACGCAGGGGCATCCATTCGCCACAGAGGATCAGTTCGCTGCGGCCGTCGCCGTTCAGGTCGGCTACCTGGGCGCCGGTCACCATGCCGGCGGTGTCGAGGGCAGCGGCGGGCGTGTGGGCAAAATGCCCTTTGCCATCGTTGGTCAGCAGGAGGCTGCGGGGGATTACCGGAAAGCGCCCCGGACTCACCCGGCCGCCTACGAAGAGGTCCAGGTCCTGGTCGCCGTCGTAGTCGAACGCGCAAACGGCCTGGCCGCTGGCCGTTTCGCGGGGCAGGCCATCGGTACTGCGCTGAAACGCACCCAGGCCATCGTTGAGGTACAGGCGGTCCTGATACAGGTCTGCGCCGGGATCGGCTTCGTTGCCGCCCGAGACCACATACAGGTCGGGGTCGCCGTCGCCGTCGGCATCCAGGAACACGGCGCCGGTGTCTTCTGCCTGGGCGTCGGCGTCGAAGGCGGCCTGTGGGCGGCGGCTGAAGGCGCCGTCGGCTTGTTGGAGAAACAGGGCGCCGGCCTGCCCGGCGGCTCCGCCGGCAAACACATCCAACCGGCCGTCGCCATTCACGTCGGCCACGGCGAGGCAGGGGCCGCTGCGCGAAAAGCGGTGGAGTAGAAGGCGTTCGCGGTTGAAATCTTCAAAATCATTTTCCTGGTGTACAAAAGCCGGCAGTTGCGCGGCCGGCTGCATCCAGGGTTTGGGTGGCGCCGGTCGGGGCAGGCGGCCGCTTTGGGCCTGGGCGATGTTGAGGCTGAGGCGTTGGTTGGCCGGCACCCGTTCGAGGATCTGAAATTTGCCTTCGGGCCATTCGATTTCGAGCCGGTCGGCTTGTGTGGCCTGGCCCAGGCCCACCTGAAACACGGGCTCTACCGAGGAGTAAAACCCGCGAATGGGCGTCATTTCCTGGTAGAAAAGTTGGCCGCCGGCGTACACCCGGATTTTGGCGCCGGTGCCGGTGGGGTTGCCCGGACTGCCTTTGCAGCGGATCTGGAGCCAGTGGTTGGCGCTTTTCTGAGCGGCCTGGTTGGCGAACAGGGCGGCGGGTTCGTTGAATTTATTGACAATCAGGTCCAGGTCGCCGTCGTTGTCGAGGTCGGCATAGGCGGCGCCGTTGGAGAAACCTTTTTCACCCAGGCCCCAGGCTTCCGAAACTTCGCTGAGTTGGAGCGAGCCGGTATTTTGGAACATAAAATTGTGTACCGGGTAGCGCGATAGTTTTCCGGCTACTTCTTCGAAATTTTTGAAACGCCCGGCGGTGACGCCGCCGGTTTTTTGCAGGCTGTCGGCGGTGTAAAAGAAAAAATCCTGGTCGTTCAGGTCGCGGAACACGCCGGCGCTGATGAAAAGGTCTTTCCAGCCGTCGTGGTCAAAATCGGCCAGCAGCGGGGCCCAACTCCACTCGGTGGCTTCCATGCCGGCCAGGCAGCCGGTTTCGGAGAAAACCCCAGCCCCAGCCCCTCCCCCCACGGTGAGGGGAGTCGCACCAGCGACTCCAAGGCTCCCCTCCCCCCCTGGGGAGGGGCTGGGGCTGGGGTTGTACACCTGAAGCACATTGCGCATTTGCTGGCGGCCATAGCCCTGGCGTTCGAGCAGTTTGCTGCGTTCGAGGAAGCTGGTGTTGAGCAATTCTTTGCGGCGTTGGAGGGTGGAGCCCAGCATGTCGGGCACGCAGAGTTCGGGGTAGCCGTCGTTGTTCAGGTCGCCGATATCGCAGCCCATGGAATGGGTGGCGCTGTGGCTGAACCATTTGTGGGCTTCTTCGCGGAATGTTCCGTTGCCGTTGTTGAGGTACAGGAAATCGGGCATCACGAAGTCGTTGGCCACAAAGATATCGGGGTAGCCGTCGGCGTTGAAATCGGCGGTAGTGGCACTCAGGCCGTAGGCGCGGTTGTGGATGCCGGCTTTTTGGGAAACGTCTTCGAAGTGTCCATTGCCGTCGTTTCGAAACAGTTTGTCCGATTCGAACGCGTCTTTAGGCCCCTGGCTGCGCGCCAAGGGGGCGGCGGCTGTGGGTTGGTATTCGGCATTGTTCATGGTACGGAAATCGACGGGGTGGTTGACTACGTAGAGGTCGAGGTCGCCGTCGAGGTCATAATCAAAAAAATTGGCACATTGCGAGGGGGAGGGGTCGTCGATGCCATAGGTGGCGGCTTGTTCGCTGAACGTGCCATCGTGGTTGTTGACAAACAGGAGGTTGCGGCGTTCGGGCACGTTGCTGAGCCAGGTGCGGCACACGTAGAGATCGGGGTAGCCGTCGGTGTTGATGTCCACCACGGCCACGCCGGTTTTCAGTCCGGAGGGTTGGGAGACGCCGGAGCGGTCGGAAATATCTTCAAACTGAAAATTCCCTTTGTTGCGGTAGAGCCGGCAGCCGTTGAAGCGGTGGGTAAAAAACAGGTCCTGGAGGCCGTCGTTGTCGATATCCAGCACGGCTACGCCGCCACCGTTGTATTCGTAGGGGTCGAGCAGGAAATTGTACTGAAAACTTTCCTGGAGTTCCGGCACGAACGTGATGCCGCTTTGGGCAGCGGGGATGCGCTCGAAAGTAGTGCCGGAGGCCAGTGGGGGCTGCGGGGGGAGTTCGGCGCGCAGGAAATCATCGGAAGGAGTTGGGGTGCAGGAAAAAAAGCAAAGCGTTGCGAGCAGGACGCCGCCAAAACGTTGTACCATACGAATAGAGTTTCGGCGGTGAACTTACGGTAATTTTGGGAGAACAAAAGCGGAGCCCAAAGCATCCATTTTACTCCAGAATGCGCCAATCCGGTACTGTACCAAACGATCTGCCGATGAAACCTTGCTTTTACTTTTCCTGGCTGGCTGTGCTGGCCGTTCTGGCGACCGGACAAGCGGCCCGGGCGCAAACGACCACCGTGGGTTGGGTGCTCGGATTGGCTCCTACCACCTACCAATTTGACGCGCCAACCGTCTATCCGGGCACTTCCACCGGCTTGGGCTGGCTGGGCGCTTATACCAAAAACAACCTCCTGCTGGGAGCAGATGTGACGCGGACGCTGGCCGGCAATTGGCAGTTAAAATCTGGCCTCCGGCTGAGTACCTCGGGCTACACGCAAGAGGTGTACATGGGTACGATTGAATTGTACGACGGTACCATCATCGAGTCGTACAATACCTTGACGATCAACCATGTGTACCTGGATCTACCGGTGTTGGCGCGCTACCAGCTCTGGCAAAAAAAATGGTCGCCCTACGCGGAGGCTGGCATCAGTACGCATTATTACCTCAGTACCTTGGTTTCCGATTTGGGCTGGCATGTTGTCGAGCGACGCTTCGAGCACAACCTCACCAGCCGGCCCCTGTTTTTGCGGGCCAACCTGGCCCTGGGCTGTCAACTCCGCGTTGGGGAGCGGCGCTACTGGTTCGCTCAACTGACCGGGTACTGGCAATTGCTTCGGGCCGAAGAATACGTCCGCAACCCCGTCCCAAACCTCGGCGCAGAAATCGGCTGGCGCTGCGGTATTGAATGATGAGTTATGAATGATGAGTTATGAATATTTTTGGCGTTCGCAGCAGGGTTGACCTTCCGTTCAAGGTGAACCCATTCATCATTCATAACTCATCATTCAACATGAAGCATTGGTGGACCAAGTGGACGGTCTGGGAATTTTTACCCTGGTGGCTGGCCAATGTGCCGGTGTACGGCATGTACGCCTGGTTTGCCTTGCGGGCGCGGCATTTGTTTTTTTTTAGCAATGTGAATCCCTCCATCCCCTTGGGCGGCGCCGTCGGTGAATCGAAGATTCATATTTTAAAATTACTGCCCGAGGGCATCCAACCGAAAGCCGTGTTTACGGACGGGCAACCGTCGCGGGCGGCATTGCTGGAGGACTTGGCAGCGGCCGGCCTGCGGTTTCCCGTAGTGGCCAAGCCGGATATTGGCGAGCGGGGTTTTTTGGTGGAAAAAATCGCGGATGCGGAAGGGTTATGGCAGCACGTGTCTAAATACCCGGTGCCGTTTATCATCCAGGAGTTTTTGCCGCAGCCCCTTGAAATGACCGTCTTGTTTCACCGGTTTCCCGATGGGTGCCGTTTTGATATCACCTCGGTGTGTGTCAAAGAATTTTTGACGGTGCTGGGCGACGGGGTGTCGAGTGTGCGCGGGCTGATGCAGCAAAACCCCAGGGCGGTGTTCCAATTGGCGCGATTTGAGCAGGACCGCCGGGACTTGCTGGACAGCATACTGGCGGCCGGCGAAACCCTGCTGCTCGAACCCATCGGCAACCATGCCCGGGGTACCAAGTTTTTGAACGGCAACCACCTGATCGACCAGACCTTGAAAGACACCTTTGCACAGCTGTGTGCGCAGATCGACGGGGTGTTGTACGGCCGTTTTGACCTGAAATGCAGTTCCGTGGAGGCGCTGCGCCGGGGCGAATTCATGGTGATGGAACTCAACGGCGTTTTTGGGGAGCCGGCACACGTGTACGACCCCGCCTTTGGCATGTGGCGCGCCTACCGCGATTTTTACCGGCATTGGCGTTTGTTGTTCGAACTGCACCGCGCCCAACTCCGGCGGGGCGTGCCGCCCACCTCGCACCGCGAAGCCTGGCGCTTTCTGCAAGGGTATTTTCGGTATAAAAAACAATTGGAAGTGCAGTAGGGTGTGCAGGTTATTGAAAAGGCATACCTTCGCGCCGAAATTTGAGATTTTACATCCACCCTTTATTGCACACCCATTTTTATGGTAATTGAACCAAAAAAAGTAGTGCTCGTCCACTACACGCTCACCGAAAGCACTGCCGACGGACAACAAATCGAATCGACCAACGGAGGCGAACCGCTGGGTTTTATCTTTGGCGTTGGGATGATGATCCCCGATTTTGAAAGCAATCTGTTGGGCCTGAAAGCCGGTGACACGTTTGCCTTTGGTATCAAAGCCGCCAATGCTTATGGGGAATACGACGAAAGCGCGCTGGTAGAGGTGCCCAAAAATATGTTCGAATCCGACGGCAAAATCCCGGATGGCCTGCTGGAAGTAGGGCGCGTACTGCCCCTCACCGACCAGCAAGGCAACCATTTCCAGGGCACTGTAGCCTGGGTAGGTCTCGAAAAAGTCAAACTGGATTTTAACCACCCGATGGCGGGTGTGGATCTTTTCTTTAGCGGCCAGGTAGAGCAAGTACGAGATGCCGATCCCATGGAACTGGAGCACGGCCACGTGCACGGCAGCGGTGGCCATCACCACTGATGCCGGCCATTTGATTTGGGAGCCATCTCATTCACAAATGCTATTTGAACATTGGGCATTAGACATTGAACATTTCAATTTTAAATATTTTAAAATTGAATGATGATCAATGCTTAATGCCCAGTGTTCAAGTACAATAGTAACGGCTCCTTCCTATTCCGCCAACATTCCTAACGCCTCGCTCTGCGTACCATGAGTTCAACTAGCTCCTCGCACGGACATCACCAGCTCTCCCGCGCTGGTTTGATCATCACTTTAGGTATTATTTTCGGGGATATTGGTACCTCGCCCCTGTATGTGATGAAGTCGATTGTCGGAGAGGGCAACGCCGTCAACAGCCTGGTTGTGTTGGGCGGCGTTTCGCTGGTCTTCTGGACGCTGACGATTCAGACGACCCTCAAGTACGTACTCCTTACGCTTCGGGCGGATAACAACGGTGAGGGCGGCATTTTTTCGCTCTACACCCTCGTGCGCCGGCGCGAACGCTGGCTCTTGTTTCCGGCCATTCTGGGCGGCGCCGCCATGTTGTCGGATGGCATGATCACGCCGCCGATTTCGGTTTCTTCGGCCATTGAAGGCCTGGCGATCAAATACCCGGGCATCCCGACCATGGGCATCACCATCGCCATCATTTCCGTTTTGTTTTTTGTACAACGATTCGGTACGGCAGCGGTGGGCAAAGGATTCGGGCCGGTTATGTTGTTGTGGTTCAGTATGTTAGCCATACTGGGCCTGAGCCAGATTTTTTACCATCCCGGTATTTTGGCAGCCCTCAGCCCGCACTACGGGATCGAACTGCTGTTGTCCAGTCCCAAGGCCTTTATCGTGCTGGGCGCTGTGTTTTTGTGTACCACCGGGGCAGAAGCCCTGTATGCCGATTTGGGGCACTGTGGCCGGCAAAACATCCAGGCCAGTTGGATTTTTGTAAAAATATGCCTGGTGCTCAACTACTTGGGGCAGGCGGCCTGGCTGCTGCAATTTGAGGGGCAGGTACTCACGGAAAATCCGTTTTACGGCATGATGCCCCACTGGTTTCTCTGGCCGGGCATCATCCTGGCTACGCTGGCGGCCATTATTGCCAGCCAGGCGCTTATTTCGGGCTCCTACACCCTGGCTTCGGAAGCAATCCGGCTCGGTATGCTGCCGAAACTGACCGTGAAATTCCCGTCCAACATGAAGGGCCAGTTGTACATACCGGCGGTCAATACCTTCCTCTGGGTCGGTTGTATCGGCGTGGTTCTGTTGTTTCAACACAGCCACGAGATGGAGGCGGCGTATGGCCTGGCCATTATCCTGGCCATGTTGTGTACCACCGTTCTGTTGGCCAACTGGCTGATTATCAAGCGGGTTAAATCGGTGTTCGTCTGGTCCTTCCTGGTGTTTTATGTTTTCATGGAAGGCCTTTTTCTGGTGGCCAATTCCGCCAAATTTATGGACGGCGGCTACGTCACCGTCATGATGGCCAGCCTGCTGTTTGGGGTGATGATCCTATGGGTGATCGCCAAACGCATTCGCAAACGCTATTCCGACGAAGTCAAAATCAAAGACTACCTCGACCAACTTATCCTGCTCAGCAACGACAGCGATATCCCGAAATACGCCACCAACCTGGTCTTTTTGAGCAGCGCCAGAGGGCGCAACAAGGTGGAAGAAGGCATCGTCTACTCCATCCTGCAAACGCAGCCCAAACGGGCAGATGTCTATTGGTTTGTGCACATCGAAACCACCGATGAGCCCTACACCATGGAGTACGAAGTGAACACCATTGCCCCCGATGATGTCTACAAGGTGAATTTCCAACTGGGCTTCCGCGTGCAGCAACGCATGAACGTTTTCATGAAAAAAGTGGTGGAAGAATTGGTCGAAAACGATGAACTCACCGTCTATTCGCGCTACCACAGCATGTCGCACAAATACCCGACAGGCGACTTCCGCTTTGTGCTGGTTTCCGAATTTTTGTCCAACGAAAACGAATTGCCCTGGTTCGAACACCTCATCATGTCGACCTACCTGAGCGTCAAAGGCTGGGTCTCCTCGCCCAAAAACTGGTTTGGCCTCGACAGCGATTCGGTGGAAATTGAACAAACGCCCCTCGTCCTGCAACCCGTCAAGGAAATGCGCCTGCTCCGCGTCAAGCGCGACCGTTCGCAATAGTAGCGCCGGAAATACAGGTAAGCCGTTGAAACCTGCGTGTTCGCAGGGTGCGCAGCGGTTCAAACATTTGGGTGCCCAAACGAAGCGCCTATCCGGAAAAGGTAAAGGTGTAGTTGGCCCAAAAATTCCAGACCGTCACGACGCCCGTCGCGCACAATTTGGCTACATAGAAATTAACCTTGAACCGCTCGTTCAGCAGGTAAATAATGGCGTTGTTGATAGCCAGGCCAATGAGGGACGCCAGCAGGAATTTGGAAAACTGGGTGGCCACGGAGGGGTCCTGACTGTGGAAGGTCCAAACCCGGTTCAGGAAATAATTGCTCACCACGGCGCACATAAAGCCGGTGCTGTTGGCAATGTATTGGTTGAGCCGGAGTTTTTCCTTGCACAACCAGGTGACGCCAAAGTCAACAAAAACGCCGGAAAAGCCGACGGCGCCGAATTTTAAAAATTTCCAAAGTAAGTCGTTGTTCATGAGAAAAATGGCTGATTAGTTGGTGCTTTCGGGCTGAAAAGACAGGGCGGGTTTGCTCCATTCGCGCAGGAGACGCCAGGTAATTAACGTCCAAATGGCCATACACGGCACTGCTTTCAGGACATACGGCTGCACGAGTTGTTCGCGGATCAGGCGGGGAAAAATATCCGTGGGCGTCAGGGAAGCCAGTGCAAAAGCCGTCCAAAGCAGTATTTTTTGCCACAACACTGCCGGACCAAGGCTCAGGTACCACAGCGCCACCCCACACAAGGCAATCACAAAGGTAGGCGATTCGGCTTTGTGGTTAAAAATTACCACCCAAATCAGGATGCTGGCCCACAACATCACCCGGTTGTCCGGCAAGGGCCGCCGCCGCACGGCCAGGGCCGACAAGCCCAGGGCCGCCAGCCCCAACACCAGGACGCCCAGTTTGGGCGCCGCCCACCCAAACCAGGTGTACAGCCAGCCGATCACCGACAAGCCCACCGACGCGCCGTGGTCGTCGCGCAACAATTCACCCCACCAGACATACACTTGCCAGAGCTGCGCAGGGCTGAGCACCAGCAAGGGCGCCAGAGTGAAAAAAACCAAACCGCCGCCCAGTGCCAGCAACAGAATACGCCAGCGCAAGGGGTACACGAGCGCCGGTACGGCAGCGAATACGCCAAAAATTTTGAGGAAGCCGCCTGCCACTGCCCAAAGCGCTGCCCGGGCCGGTTGGGCGGCTTCAAACGCCAGCAAGGGCAACAACAACAAGGCCGCGGTGAGGCCGTTGCTTTGGCTGTTTTGCATCGAAATGACGAGTTCGGGCAAGATAAACCAGGCCATAAACCGGCGTTGTGCCGGCAGAAGCAAGGGGATGCGCAGGATGACCCACAACAAGGGCAGGGCGTTCAGCAGGGTCCAGAGCGGAAGGCCCAGCCCATCGGGCAAGACCGAAAACGGCGCCATCGCCAGGGCAAATGCCGGGCTGTATTTGTACAAATCCCACTGCTCGGCCGGATAGGCGGCGTAGGGGTTCTGCCCCTCAGCCAGGTGGCAAAAAGCATTTTTGAAAATGACGTAGTTCTCGTAGGCCGTGTAGCCGTGGGCATTGCTGCCCTGCCAGATGCTTTGCCCGCTCACCCCAAGGGCTGCGAACAAATATACCCACCACAAGATTTGGTTCTGTTGCCAAAAACGAGCCATACGAATACAGGATGCGGCGCTAGTGCCCTCCGGCGTGCCTATTGTCTGTCTTGCACTGCGCGATTGGTTTGCACCTCCAATACATCGCTTGATTTTTTAAACAACTCGAGCACGGCTGTTTCCGATACCTGCTTGGGATCGTACGCAACGATCCAGATGTTTTCGGCCGACAAGCGCCGGATCAATTGGAATTTGAACTCGGTAAACTGTCGGATCCAGTTGCCCGCATTGACGGGCGGCTTCAATTTGACGATGACCTCACTGCGGCTGTTGGGCGGCGGCAGATTGGGGTTCACGCCGCGTTTCACCTGAAATCCATGCGCCTCAGCCAGGTCTTTGATTTTGCTTTCCAGCCGGAGCAGGGGCTCCGGCCGGTCGATAGAGCCCCGCACACTCTTGGCCTGGCCTGCCTTGTAAACGCTCAGCGTAGCCGAGGGAGCATCCACCACTTCCGACGGAATTCGGTCCGGGTATTGCCACAAGTTGGCGGCCAGCACCTGCTCCCGGAGGCCTTTGGTTTCGTCGGCGCTCAGCACAAACGAATCCCGGCCGATGATTTCTGCGAAACGAGTGCCTTCGTACTCCACAAAGCCGTCGTTGTGTACCGTCAGCCGTACCACCGGGCAAAACCCAAAACATGCGCCGGTTTGCAATTCAACCAGCACCGTGCGATCGGCGGCCGCTTTTTGCCCGCCTTTGCAGGATAGCAGGGCGGAAAGTGCCAACAGAAAGGAAATTCGTACCATGGCTTGTATTGTTTTCAGGGCGAAATTCCGGTTTTTTACTGGAAGCCCCCTTGCCGCCTCCTTTGTTTTTACAAAATAAAAATCCCGAACTTTTCCACCAGGGAAAAATTCGGGAAAACATGAATATCAACAACAGACCAATTGGGTAAACTCCTGGAAACTGCTCCTGCAATCTGCCACTGCAAACTGCCACTGGAAACTGCTCCTGCAAACTGCTCCTGCAATCTGCTCCTGCAAACTGCCACTGCACACTGCCACTGCTACCGGACCAGCAACTTTCCGCTGCCCAGCAACTCGCCCTGTTGTTCAATCTTGAACAGGTAGATGCCGCCGGACAGTTGTGTTTTGCGCAGCAAAAACTTCGGCTCCGATGCTTCCAGGCGCTGTTGCAACTGGCCTTGCAGGTCATAGACGCTCAGGGTAAAATCGCCGGCAGCGCCGGGCTGCCCCGAAAGCGTGATCCAACTGGCGTCGTTGAGCGGGTGTGGCGCCACTTGCACGGCGTATTCGGGCCGGCTGGGCTGCCAAAGGCCCACGCTGACGAAGTTGAGGCCAATGCGGTGCAGCGTTGTGTTGGTCATCACCGGATCGTTGAAATCGAAATAAATGGCGGCCTGGTTCAGGATGTCGGTTTCCAGCGCCACGTCGCTGCGTGGGTGGATGCGGAATTGGACAAACCCGTGCGAGGCGGCTTCGTTCACGTTGCTGTCGGGCAGCAGGATGTTCTGAAAATCAAAGATCAGCGTGTTTTCGACGCCCATACGCAGGGTGTAGGGGTGGCTGCTGGCGCCGGGGCGCAGCGTGAGCGGGTCGAGCCAAGTGGAGAGTGGGTCGCGGATCACCACCGTGAAGGCCGTGTCAGTGCCGGTGTTTTGGAAACGGATCAGGTACTCCAGTTCGGTGCCGGGCAACACGTAGTGGCTGGCGCCGTAGCCGGTCGGGAAGCCCTGCTTGTCGTTGGGGTCGAAAGAGCCCTGGTTGGGGGTGCAGTTGAGATCGAGCCAGGGTACATCGTCGCCCAGCGAGAATTGGTTGATAAAACCAGTGCTGAAACTATTGCCGGTAGTGCAGCCTTCCACCGAAAGGACTGGCGTCACGAAAGGCGGGGCAAACACTTCCTGGTTGGCTTCAATGCGCCAGGTGGAACCGTTGGCGGGTACACTCACCACCATGCTTTCTCCGACACCCAAGGGGTCGCCGCTGCCTTGCAGGCTCATGATGCCGTCTTCAATCACGATATATTCCAGTGCTTCGCTCATGGGCGCCTGACCGATGTTTTTCAGCACAAAACGCAGCGAATCGGGGTTGCACACCGAGAGTACGCCCACGAGGGCGCCCGACCACTGGGCATTCGCGGGCACACAACTGGAGTCCGGAAAAATATGCACTTCTGTGCAATGCGTTTGGCCCAGCGTGGCATCGCAGGAAACTTTCACTTGCACCTGGATGGTGCCACTGGCGTTGGGCGGCAGGGTACCCAGGTCGAAGCGGTACAGGTTGTTGCCCAGGCTGGTGTAGGGCGCCTGTGCGCTCAGCAGTTCCAGGAACGGGTCCAGGGCCAGCGTGAGGTAGGCGTCGGGGACGGCTACCGGGTTTTCGTTTTGATAGTGGATATAGTAGTAGTTGTTGGAAAAACAACGGCGCAACAGCGACACGCTCAGGTTGACCGACAGCACCGGACAATCGGCAGTGGGCAACTGGGCGATATAATTGACCGCCACGGAGTCGCCTTGTTGCGGCAGCGACACCGCGATATCGTTTTGGCAAACCAGCGTTTGCCAGCCCTGTGGAAGGATGGAAACGGTATAGTCGCCGGGCAGCACCGAAATTTCATACGACCCATCCGGCGACGTGATGCCGTAAAACGTGCCGTTGGCGCCCTCGGCTTTCAGGTGCCAGAGGGTCAGGCCCGGCTCGCCGGTATCGGCTACGCAGTTTTCATCCTGGTCCCAGGTGGCCTGGCCATAGATCCGCGTACAGGGCGGTTCGTTCGGGGAAATGATAAAGGTCTGGAGGCTGCTGCAACCCTGGCTGTCGGTCACGGTGACAGTATAGGTACCGGGCGGCAAATTGGTGATCGTTGGGGTGTTTTGGTTGTTGCTCCAGGTAAAACTATACGGCACGGCGCCGCCGCTGGCCGAAACACTGATGCTGTTTTCGCAAATCACAGTGGTACCCACGATGACGGGGGCTGGTGAAACCAGTGTGGCGCTGGCCGTACTGGTGCAGCCCTTCGCATCGGTGACGGTGACCATATAAGTACCCGGCGCCAGGTTGCCGTGGGTGGGTTGGTTGAAGCCATCCGACCATTGGTACATGTACGGGGGCGTGCCGCCGCTGGCCAGGGCCACGATGACGCCGCTATTGGGGGCGTTGCAAGACGGATTTAGTACCGAAACAAAGGCCGTGAGCGCCGTAGGCTGGGTAACGTTGACCGTTTGCACGCGGTTGCAGCCGGTCGCATCTTCCAAGGTCACGGTGTAAGCGCCCGCGCTCAGGTTTGAAATCAATTCGCCGGTAGCGCCGTTGGACCATAAATAGGAGTACGGCGGCGTACCGCTGCCGGTGACGCCCGTGACGCTGATCGCGCCGTCATTTCCACCGTTGCAGGACACCTGCGTCACCGCAAAATCAGCCTTCGGTACATCGGTGGCATAATCCACAAAAACACTTTGCGCATTGGTGCAGCCGTTCGGGGCGGTAACAATGACCGTGTAATCGCCCAGGTCACTGTTGGTCGCATTGGGAATCACCGGACTGGGATCTGTGAACGTAAACCCGTTCGGGCCAATCCAATGAAATAAGACGCCGGAATTGGGCGAACTGGCAAACAGGTTGATGTTGCCGTTGCAGCCCAGCCCGCTGGCAAACGCATTTAGCCCAGGGATAGCAATATCTTGCGACACGACCACATCTTGCGTACTGGTGCAACCATTGGCTGGGTTGACCACCTGTAGGGTGTACACCCCGGGTACGGAGACGGTGGGATTCTGTGTAGTGGAACCAAAACCTCCGGGACCAAACCATAAAAAAGAGCAGTTGACGGGTACCGCGCTCACATCGAGTACGATCTGGGTGTTGATGCAATTCAGCACCGGCGGAGGGCTTACATTGACGCTCGGCGGCGAGGTGTTCTGCAACACGGTGGTCGTGGCCGTAGCCGTACAGCCGTTGGAGGGGTCGCTGATGATCAGCGTATAGACTCCCGGAACAGAGGTAATTGGCACTTGCGTATTGGACGTGAAGCCGCTTGGGCCGGTCCACTGATACGTGGCATTGGATACATTGGAGGAACCCTCCAATAGCACCGACGCGGTTATGCAGGTGAGCACCTGGCTGGGGCCGGCATCGGCCGTACATTGGGCATTGGCCGCGAAGGCGGCGGCACACAGCAACAAGACAACTAGTATGTGTTTTTTCATGTCTATGGACTTTTCACGGTAATAATGATGTTGCAAAGGTGGCGAACGCTTTCCCGCTGCGCAAAGACAAAAATTCAGGATTGTATTATTAAATCATTCTACAAAAAATTTAACTACTTGTAAATTAGTATTTTAAAACAAAAAAAGTAGCCGGTATTGAAAATTCAGCATATTTGTCGACGATAAAAAACGGGGCAAAAACCCTAAAATACTTCCTGTATGGAAAAAACATTGCTTTGGGATGCCTTTGCGGCGCTCACAAAAGCCGAGCGCCGGGAATTCGACAAGTTTGTGCGCTCGCCGTTTTTTAACCAGAAACATCAACTCACCGGGCTGTGCGCGTACCTCCGTACCTGCCGCGATACCGGGCAGCCAGCGCAGGCAGAGGCGGCTTTTGCAGCAGCCTATCCGGGACAAGCCTTCGACGACCAGAAGTTGCGCTTAGCCAACAGCGACCTGCTGGCGCTGCTGGAACACTACTGGATGTACCTGGAAAAATTTGCCGACCTGGAGCGCAACAAAATCCGCCTGGCGGGCGCCTACCGCAAACGCAACCTCCCCAAACACAGCCAAATCGCCCTGCGGGAAGCGCGGCGCAGCCGCGAAGCCCGGCCCTGGCGGCACGCCGAGCATTTTGACGATTTGCACCGCGTCGAACTGGAGGAATTCCAGTCGGCTTCCGCCGCCAAACGATACGAATCCTTCAACCTCCAGGAAATTTCCGACCTGCTCGATACCACCTTCATCGCTCGCAAACTCCGGCACGTGTGTTTTGCCCGCTCCCACCAGGCCGTCGTAAAAACAGCCTATCGCTTCGGTTTGCTGGACGCTATTTTTCAGCATGTGGAACAGGAGGATTTGTTGCAAATTCCCGCCATTGCGCTGTACTACCACGCGTGTCATTTTCTGGTCGACCCCACGGCCGAAAGCCATTTCTTCCGTTTCCAGGAAGGTTTGCGGGTGCATGCCCAGCGCTTCCCGCCGGATGAGTTGCGGGCTTTGTACCTGCTGGCCATCAATTTTGGTATCAAAAAAAGCAACGAAACCGGCGTCTTGTCCTGGTACCGCGCCACCTTCGAACTCTACCGCGAGGCCCTTGATCATGCGTTGCTGCTCGAAAACGGCATCTTGTCGCGTTTTGCCTACCACAACATCGTCGGCGTGGCCATCCGGCTGCGGGAAGTAGCCTGGGCTGAGGCATTTATCCACCGCTACAAACCGGCCCTCGAACGCAGTTACCGCGAAGCCGCGTTCAGCCTCAACATGGCCCGCGTGGACTACACCCGCCAAAACTACCGCGAAGCCCTCCTGCACCTGCAACGCGCCGATTACAAAGATTTTATCAACAGCCTGAACGCCAAAACCCTGCAATTGAAAATTTACTACGAAACCGGCGAATACGACCTCCTGGAAAGTCACCTCGACAGCGTAAAAAACTACATCCGGCGGCAGCGCGCCGTGGGGTACCATCGCGATAATTTTCTCAATATTGTGCGCTATACCCGGGCCCTTATCCGCCGCAACCCCGAAGAGCCCGGCGCCTTGCTCGAACTCCGGCGCCAAATCGAACAGGAACCGGTGCTCACGGAAAAAGAATGGCTCCTGGAGCGTCTTTCGCCGGAGCCTGTTGTGCCGCCACCCAGCATTGTCAAACCAATATAAAACAAGCGATCATGCGCCTTTTCCCTTTCCTGCTCCTGCTCCTGTTGCCGGCTTGCAGCACCCGGTATTACCTCGTCCGCCACGCCGAACGCCTCAACAATGAACCCATTTCGCCCCTATCCGCCGCCGGGCTGGCCCGCGCCGACATCCTGCGCGATTCCCTCCGCCACAAAGGCATCAGCGAGATTTTCGCCTCCACCTACCAGCGTACCCAACAAACGGCCCAGCCCCTGGCCACTGCCCTGGGACTCCCGCTCAGCCTCTACCAACCCGATACCACGGCGGGTTTGCTGGCAGCCTTGGAAAAAATCAGGGGCCGCCGGGTGCTGGTGGTCGGGCATTCCAACACCATTCCGGAGTTGGTGGAAGGCCTGAGCCTCCAGGCCGTCAGCATCGGCGACCAGGAGTTCAACAAGATGTTTATCGTAACCATCAAAAAAGGCCTGCGTGGCAAACGCCGCAGCCTCATCCAAACCACGTATGGCGGGTGAAAATGTAAAATGTAAAATGTAAAATGTAAGATGTAAAAGGGTGTTGGCGGGGAGGGATGTTGGCGGAAAACAGGTTTTTGCTTTGAGATGTTTTGAAGTAAAATATTGTTTATCAATGGTTTAAATTGAACAACCTTCAACAGCCCGCTTCCCAAACGGGGGTATCCAAAACCAGAAATCAGGCACCCAGCCCGCCAACACCCTTTTGGCTTTTAAGATGTAAAAGTCAAAAGGGTGTTGGAATGTTGGAAGAAAACAGGTTTTTGTTTTGAGATATTTTGAAATAAAGTATTGTTTATCAATGATTTAAATTGAACAACCTTCCACAGCCCGCTTCACAAACCGGGTATCCAAAACCAGAAATCAGGCACCCAGCCCGCCAACACCCTTTTACATTTTACATTTTACATCTTACATTTTACATTGCCTCAATCGCTTGTTCCAGGTCGGCGATGATATCGCCCACGAGTTCGATGCCGACCGATACCCGGATCATGCCGTCGGTGATGCCGTTTTGCTCCCGAATCTCGCGGGCTACGTTCAGGTGCGAGGACGAGGCGGGGTGTAAAATGAGGGTGTCGACATCCCCGAGGGTAGGCGCCAGGGTGCAGAACCGGATCCGGTTCATGCAGCGCAGGCCGGCTTCCAGCCCGCCTTTGAGTTCGAAACTGAGCATGCCGCCATAGCCGCCCCGCATTTGGCGGGTAGCCAGCGCGTGGTCGGGGTGCGACGCCAGGCCGGGGTAATTGACGCGGGCCACGGCGGGGTGTTGTTCCAGGTATTGAGCCAGGGCCAGGGCGTTGGCACAGTGGCGTTCCATGCGCAGGGCGAGGGTTTTCAGGCCGTTGTGGGTGAGCCAGGCCTCGAACGGCGAACAGTTGGTGCCGGCGAGTTTCATGGCCCGCCAGATCTTTTGGCGCAGGAGGCTGCGGTCGCGGCCAACCACAACGCCGGCAATGCTGTTGCCGTGGCCGTTGAGGTACTTGGTGGTGCTGTGCACAATGAAATCCACGCCGTGGGCAAAGGGTTGCTGGAGCAGCGGGGTAGCGAAGGTGTTGTCGATGGCGCACCAGGCGCCGTGTTGGTGTGCCAGTGCCGAAAGGGCGGCGATATCCACGCAGGCTAGCGTGGGGTTGGCCGGCGTTTCGCAGTAGAGCAGCCGGATGGCCGGTTCGGCGTCCAGGAGGCGGGCGACCTCGCCGAGGTCGCGCAGGTCGGTAAAGATGGTTTCCACACCAAAAGGCTGTAAAATGGCCCTCAGCAATTCGGTGGTGCCGCCGTACAAATTCCCCTGGCTCAACACTTTGTCGCCCGTTTGCAACAAACCCATCAGCAAGGTGGAAATGGCCGACATGCCCGAGGAGGTCAACACGGCTTCGGCAGCAAGGTCCAATCCAAAGCCTTCCAAATCCGCTATTTTTTGCGCCACCGCATCCACGGTCGGGTTGGCGTAGCGGCTGTAGGCGTGGCCGCTTTCTATGTTTTTAAAAATCTCGATGCCTTGGTCGATGTTGTCAAAAACAAAAGAAGACGTCGCGTAAATCGGTAGTACGTGCGGCGCCGTCGTGCGGTGTTCGTTGGGTTCGCGGACAACAAAAGAATCTGAATGCATGGGAAAACCGAATTGGAGGGTTGGAAAATGGAGTGGCTAGTCCAGTTGGAAATAATATTCCGATACTTTGTGCAAAAAGTCGCCGGGTTTGGACTTGGAAGACAAAAACAGAGACAGGCGTCCGCTGGATTCACCGGGAAAATCCTTCAGAATGGCATCCGGCTTGCGGTCGCGGTCCAGGTCGCCAAACCAGACCAATTGTACCCGGGCGTTGACACCTTCTTCGGGCCGCACCCAGCCGGTGATGTCTTGCCGGGGCGAAGGGCCCTTGTCCTGCCACTCGAAGGCATACAGGCGGTAGTCGTTTACATACACAAAGTCGGTGGCATCAAATTGCGCGCACCCGGTTGCCGCGAGGAAATACGTGGAGTAAGTGGTCGTGTCGTCCATGTCCTGCCCGGGGTAAATCGGCAACATCACGCCGGGCGACAAGTCGGCAGTGACGTACAAATTCCCGGGATCAAACACACCCAGGTTACTTACGATGCCTGGCTCCAGGGGAGACAAGGTGGCAACCAAAAATTTGCTGCGGTCTTTTTGGTTGGTTTTCAGCACCTGTACCTCTTCTCCAAAGAGTTCGTGGTATGCTTTTTCGAGGCGTACCTCGACGGCTCGCAGTTCATCGGCAAAAGAATCGCGCATGAACACGCCGTACCAGCGCAGGCCGCCGGGAAGTTCTTCCAGGATATCATCATCCTGATAGAGGCTGAATCGGCTGCTCACGAAAGGACTGAAGACATAGCCCGATTTGTTTTTGTACTGCACCCGCAGCCAGGCGCCGTAATTGCTGTCGAGATTGATATTTTCACCGTCATTGACCAGGCCCAGCAGCGATAATTCCGCTCCCTGGGGTAGTTTTTCCACCACCTTGCCGGTTTTGTCGGGTTTGTCGCGCAGGTTGAGCACGGATGCCGTGACGACGAGGTCGTCCGCGAAAAAATTGAATTGGGCCTGGAGGCTGTTCAGGAGCAGGGTGCAGCCGAATACCAGGCACACACGAAGGGTGGTTTTCATATGCAGGAACGTTTGAGGCGGTAAAGATAGAAGGACGGCATTTGAATTTCGGGACGAAAATGCGGCACCCTTGTACCGGAGACACAGGCGAGGGTAGGCCTGAAAATAAAAAGAGCCGGCCCCTTCGTTAAGGGACCGACCTTATATCAAAACACGCTTCAATTCATCCGTAAAGGTCCGGTACTCAATAGGCTTTTCCCCGCAACCTGGAGCGCGGAGGAAACACCAAAACCAAACCGGTTCCGTGGGCACTGGTGACAGGGCCTGCGAGCCAAAAAACGGCCGGCAGGGCGGGGGGCGGATGAGTGAAGACCGGCTGTTGTTAGCAAAGAATCGCTTACCTGTGGCTTCAGGTAAAACAGTTGTCGTTCACAAGGACAAATATGCTGGAAAGATGGGGCGGCAGGGTTTGCTTTGGTGTCAAATTGGTTTGTCCTGGTTACATTTTCACTCAACCACGTGCGAATTTCGCGCCAATTATACTTTGCTGGGCGACAATCCGAATTTTTCCTTGAAGACCGTGGAGAAATACTTCTCGTTGCTGAACCCCACCATGGCGGCGATTTCATTGACCAGGCCTTCGCGTTTTTTCAACATTTCCATAGCCCGGTCGAGCCGGTAATCCCGGATAAATTCGGTGGGGCTCTGGTCGGTCAGGGCTTTTAGTTTGCGGTGCAACTGCACCCGGCTGATGAACATTTTCTGGGCAAATTCCTCTACGCCCAAGGTTTCGTCCGTCAGGTGTTGCTCGAGGGTGTCGTTGAGCCGCCGCAGGAATTCTTTATCCGGAGGCGACAGAAATTCCCCGACTTCCGGGTCGGCTGGCTCGCTTGGTTGCTGACCATACCGAAAGCGCAGTTTGCGGCGCAGTTCAATCAGGTTGCCCATGCGGGTCAGCAATTCTTCCGTGTGAAAAGGCTTGGTCAGGTAGTCGTCTGCGCCAATACGCAAGCCTTTTAATTTGGCATCCATACCCGATTTGGCGGTCAGCAGGATCACCGGGATATGCGCCGTCAACTCCATGTTTTTTAACACATGACACAGCTCGTAGCCGTCTTTGCCCGGCATCATCACATCGGAAAGTACCAGGTCGGGCAGGGCATCAACCGCTTTTTGGATACCTTCTTCGCCGTCGGCGGCTTCCAGCACCTGCCAGTGGCTGGCAATCGACTGTACGATAAAGCCACGCAAATCCACATTGTCTTCTATCACCAGGGCTACCGGAAGTCCGCTACTACCGAGTGCCGGCAGATCCGCTTCCAGGGGCGCCGTAGGAGTAGTCGGAGTAGCAAACCTGGCCTCCGGCAGTTCTGCTGCGGCAGCTGCATGGCGGACGGGCA
>JADLDL010000048.1 GCA_020846655.1 Saprospiraceae bacterium
GCAAAACCGGCATCGAGGTGATCCGCCAGATCAAACTTTCCGAACGCACCAACCATATTCCGGTTATTTTGCTCTCCGAACGCCACGGCAACGAAGGCAAACTGGATGCCCTGCGCGCCGGCGCCGATGCCTGGTTCAGCCGGCCGGTGCTCGACGACGAATTTGACAGCGAAGTGTCCCGGCTGCTCGATGCCCGCAAAGCCAAACACGATACCTTCGCGCGTTTTTTACACCTCTTTTATTCCGAAAACCGGATCGCTCTCGACGATCCCTTCCTGAGCCGCACCGTCGAACTGATTGACCTGCACCTCGGCGACCCCGATTTTATGGCCGAAGAATTGTCGAAGAAAATGCAGTTGCACAAACAGCATTATTTTAAAAAATTGCAAACCCTCACCGGCAAAGCGCCCCTGCAACTGATCCGCGAAATGCGCCTGGAAAAAGCCAAAGTGCTGCTGGAAAAACGCGCCGGCACCCCGCAGGCGATAGCCGAATTGGTCGGGTTTTCCAGTTCCGGCAGTTTCGCACTGGCCTTCAAAGAATATTTTGGAGAAAATACCTCGCTGCTCCAAGGCGGCAAAAACCAGCCCTTTCAATAGGATTCAGCCATCCAACCCATGCCGCCGGCGGGCAATACGTTGCTGGAAAAATCAAAAAAGGCGGCATGTTCCTGGTGCGAGCCCTGTCCCCATTGCGTCCGGCAACCCGAGGATACCCAAGCCGGCTCCCAATACAAAACGCCAATGCCGCCGCTTTTTTTGACCTCTTTGGTCAAATCCACCAACCATTTGCGCTGGTTTTCCGGGCTGGCGGGCGCATAGTCGGGATGCACTTCGCTGATGATGTTATTCGCCTGGTCGTTGCTGGCTGTTGTCCAGATGTAGCCGGTTTCAAAAATCATAACCGCTTTTTCCGGGTTCAATACCTTCAACTGAGCAATGATACTGCCGGTTTGCGCAAGGGTAGTCGTTTTGTGCCAGGCCCAGTAATACGAAAGCCCGATGAGGTCAAAATCGGTCACACCTGCGGTTTTAAACGCATTGACCATCGCCAGGGCATTCGCCGGGCCAGCAATATGAACGGCAACCTGAATTTTTTTGCCGCTGCTTTTTTCCACCGCGCGCACGGCCTGAATGCCGGCGTTGAACAAGGTAGCGTTGCGGTCCCAATGGATGGCCGCGCTGCTGGCGTTGGCAGCCGGAGAAAGTAAAATTTCCCGATTGGTTTCATTGCCGATCTGTACCATTTCTGGCAGCAGGTTTTCCGCATGCAGGCGCAGCAGGGTTTGTTGAACGTAGTTGAACACCGAATCTTTGAGCGCCGGTAGTTGATCCACCACGCCCAGCCAGGCCGCCGGCACGAGTTGGTGCGCCGGGTCAGACCATTGGTCGGACAAGTGAAAATCGAGCAATACCGGCATACTCAAGGCTTTGGCGCGCTGGATGCTTTTGCGCAAGTCCTGAAAATCCGAATAGCGTTTGCCCTGGTTCAGGGTGTCGTACCAGGAGGGGCTGTGCCACAAGCGAAGCCGGACGAGATTGCAGCCCTTGTCGGCAAAAATGCGGTACGGATCTTTGGGTTGGCCGTTTTCCTGATACACCACCCCGCAATCTTCCATTTCGTTGACGTACGAGAGGTCGGCACCCAGGTACAAGGGCGTTTCCGGGGTATTATCCGGTGGAGCGGGCTCCTGGGTGCAAACCGTGGTAAAAACACAGCAGCACAACAAACCCAGGCAAACGAATATTCGATAGCGCATTTGACGAAATTTGGCAGATAAAAAAACAGAACGGCTTGTCTGTCCTTGGGCAAACAAGCCGTTCCAATGCATTGAACAACAAGGACCTGCACCCAGCCCCTACCGGAGCCGGCCCAGCACATCCTGCATCCGGCGGATGGCCTCCCGCAGTTGTTCCTCGGAAGCGGCATAACTGAGGCGGAAGCAATTCGGGTCGCCAAACGCCGACCCGGAGACCAGGCCCACGTAGGCTTCGGTCATCACGTAGTCGCAGAAATCGTCGGCATTTTGAATCACTACCTGGCCATTGGTTTTGCCAAAATAAGCGCTGATATCGGGGAAAACATAAAACGCACCGTCGGGATGGTTGGCTTTGATACCTGGAATTTCGGCCAGCATGGACAACACGATATCGCGGCGTTCGCGGAAGGCTTCGCGCATGGCATCGGTGGGGCCCATATCGCTCATCAGAGCGATGGCGCCGGCTTTTTGGCTGAACGAGGCGGCGCCGCTGGTCACCTGGCCCTGAATTTTGGAACAGGCGTCGGCGATAAATTTGGGAGCGCCCATGTAGCCCAATCGCCAGCCGGTCATGGAAAAGCCTTTGGCAAAGCCGTTGACCGTGATGGTCCGGTCTTTTACCTGCGGGAAGGAGCCGATACTGACGTGCTCGTGGGTAAAATTGATGTATTCATAAATTTCATCACTCACCACGTACACATGGTCGTGCTGCCCAAGGACTTGGGCGTAAGCCTCCAATTCGTCGCGGTCAAACACTGTACCCGTAGGGTTGCAGGGCGACGAAAACAGCACGAATTTGGTGCGCTCGGTGATGGCAGCCGCCAATTGTTCCGGGCTGGGTTTGAAATCCTGGTCTACACCGGCAAATACCGGTACCGGCACGCCACCCGAGAGTTTTACAATTTCCCAGTACGACACCCAATAGGGAGCAAGGACAACGACCTCGTCGCCCGGATCGAGCAGTGCCTGGCAGAGGTTGTAGATGGTTTGTTTGGCGCCATTGCTGACCACGATTTGCTCGGGCTTGTAATCCAGGCCATTGTCGCGTTTGAATTTTTCGCTGATGGCTTTGGTCAGTTCCGGCAGGCCCGATACCGGCGTGTATTTGGTATAGCCGTCTTTGAGGGCCTGATACGCGGCTTCTTTGATATGGTCGGGTGTGTCGAAATCCGGTTCTCCAAGGCTCAGGCTAATTACATCGTGCCCCAAAGCGCGCAGTTCGCGCGCCATGCGGGCCATCTTGAGTGTCTCGGATTCGGCGAGGTTCTGTACCCGTTGGGAGAGAACCGGTTGTGTTGTTGTCATGGCAGGAAGGACGATGTTCGTCTGCTGTCAGGCAGGATGTGCGAAAGTAATTTTGGACAGCAAAAATAGGCAAAGCCCCGCATTCCGGCCAAAAAAGATTAGCGCAGGCCGGCCTCGTCCGTGTGCAGGGGCAAGGTGTTGACCGCGCGCGCGACCAAGCGTCCGATGCGGATGCCTTCTTCGCAATCCATTGGAAAATGAACGCCCAGCGCCATTCGGGAGAAGGCATTTTCGAGGGCCATTTGCTCAAAAGAGGTAAAACTGCGGGGCTGGCCGGCAAATTCTTTTCGCCCTTCGTGCGTCCGGTCGGTCAGGCTAAAATTGGCGCCCAACCTGGCCGTCAGCACCTCGGCAGCGGCCATCCCGAGAGCCGAATGACCCGAAGGATACGTGGGAAAATTCGGGCTGTCGTGCAAGGGTTTCCAGTTGGGGTCGATCACGGCCCGGATGTAAGAATCCGGTCGCTGCAAGGCATATCGGTACTTAGCCTCCCAACATACCACCAAAGCGTCGGACAGCGAAAAGCCGAGTTTGAGATAGGTTTCCAATACTTCCGGAAGAGGCAGCCCGGCTTGTTCCATCGCCTGGGTGGCAATGGAAATCCAACGGCCGGCGGGCGACTGCGTGAGGCCGGGCACATCGTCGCTCCAAAACTCAGCAATCCATTGATTTTCTTTAGACAAGGGCTGCGACATCGTGTAAACAGCCATGCCTTCTGCATAAAACGACGTACCCGGGGTTTCATCAAAACTGACCGGTGCTTTCACCGCAATGGCGTTCGAGGTGGCTACAAATTTTCGCACGCCGCCCCAAAAAGGCAACAAGGCCGGCATAGGATGCTCGCCACCCGGTTGCCAACAGCCGGCACAGGCAGGGGGCACGTAAAGCCGGTCGAAATTGTACAAAAAACCGTCGTGCCCCAGGGTGTCGCTCATGGACCAGCGCCATACCTCAAAAGCCACCCGCTTGCCATAGCTCACCGACTGGCGGAAGATGTCCGGCTCTGTTTGACGGCGCAGGGCATCTGCCTGCCCGGCTTCGAGGGCTAGTATTTTTTCCTGTAAATGCGCCGGCGCGGTTGGAAAAAACTGGCGCAGGATCTCAGCATAGGCGACATTCAGGCTAGCCGGCATAAAAAATGCAGCGGGCGCCTTCGGGAAATTAGTCATTTCGGGAAATTGCCGTTCCAGGCTGTTGCATCCCTCCAGGCCGGGCAGAGCGGCCTGCCAGGCGGCGATGCCGATGTAGGCATAGCTGCGAGCAGCCACCGGCCCCCGGTAGCCGGGGGTATGGCGCTCCAGTTCCAGCAAGAGTTTATTCCACTCAAAAACCAAGGCCTTGGCCGTACGCTGGTTGGCCGGCTCCTGAACCGCGTCGATGTTGCAGCCGGAAAAGCCCATCAGGAGCAAGGCAAACAGCAGTCTTTGGTATAACCCCGATATGGGAAACAATAATCCGTGCATAGACAAATCTATTCTGGAACAATACAATTGAGTTGGATTCGATATGCGGGAATATTGGATTAAAAACAAATACGCTTATTGTTTCGCAAAATAGCCAAAGCCGGGGTACAGGTGTTCAAAGCCGGTAATTTTACCCAAACCTTCCGAATACATGCGCATGGCCTCCACAATGCCGGGAATAAGCGGATGGTTCAGGTTCGAATCGACAGGAAACAAAGAGCGCCAGTTGTTCAGCGTTCCGAGCGAAATATCAAAGGCTTTGACCTGGGTATACAAGCCGGTAATACGCCCGATATAGGCTACAATTCCACTGCTGCTGAAATAAGGATGAGCACGCTCGCGGATATAAATTTCCTGAATATGCCGGATTTGCTCTTTGAATTCGCGCATGGTATGCACCACTTTAATTTTGCTTTTCAGGCCATGAATATGGGTTTTGGTTGTGACGATGGTGGCTTGCGGGCGAAGGTCGACTACTCCGTTGTTGGCCACCAGCCATTCAAAATAATCTTCCGGGCGCAGTTTGAATTTGGCGCTCCCGTCTTTGATAAATTTGGCCAGCGTGTCGTTGTGCGACATCACCGTTTCGGTAGCCGCGCAATACGGGCCAATCAGCAGCCGGCTTTGCCCCTCGTCGTCAAACAAAATAGGCGTACCGAGCGATGTAATGGTATAAATGGCATTCTTGACCGCCGAAAGCAGGTGTTGGAAAAACGTAAAGACAAAACTGCTTTGCATATTCCCATTGAATCCCACAAACGCCGCCATTTCCTCCGCCGAATTCAAGCGGAGCAATTGTCCGAAGCGGCGGGCGGTTTTTTCCACGTCCATACCCACCACATTCTCCAACGACAGCGGCTCGGTGTTGCGGTCTACAAACTCCACCACTTCCGATTCGCGGTATTTAGATGTGATTTTTTCAGAAATCAACTTGGGATTCAGGGTACTCAAACGGTGGAGCAGGATATACAAGCCCGTTGTGTGGAGTTCAGCCTGGTGTTTGGCGGAGCCCAGGTCCTGAAACGCCTTGGGGGTGAACGCGGAGAGTTGGTAGGACCGAAACTCGGAACGGTTGTTTAAGAAAGCAAAGACCAGCGACGAGTTTTCGGTTTCGGTTTGGTAGCAAATACCGTTTCCATCAAACCAGGGCTTCTGGGTATCGTCGCCAAACAAGGCACAAAACACCAGGATATGCGACAGCTCTTCCTGTGTTGCAATTTTCATGTTCAGGTAGAGGGCATAGGCATTATCTATGGAAAAAAGGCCATTTTCGCCACTGCGCAACGCATAATCAACTTTGATTTTGGGCGGTGTAAATTTTTCCTTTTGCACGCCAAACGCAAAATCGATACCCAACTGGCCGGTCACCTCGCCTTTTTCGTCGCGCATGGGATAAAACGGTGAAACCTCGACAAACGGAAAATTGCGGTTGACGCTTTGGCCCAGGTTTTCGTCGTTCAGCCAGGCCTCCCGAAACGGCAATACGCCTTCCCGGGCGGCCGCCATGTATTTTTTCAGAATTTTGCTTTGCAGCGGCAAGGACGCGCCTTTGAAAATGTTATCGATCCCGATAGCCGCCGCTGTGATCAGAATTTTCAGGTGCAGGGCCGAGTACATCCGGGTCAATTCCTCGGCATAAAATTGCTTTTCCAGCAATTCATCATCCTGGGCACTGTGGGCATAACCAAGCCGGATCACCGGTTTGTTGTCTTCGATGGTGTACATGCCGCCTACCGAAGTGGTGTGGGCGATAAGCACCGACTTCGCCAGGTTCTTTTTGATGGTGCCGAAATCATTGGCAAAACCTTCCAGGATTTTCAACTTCACCTGACGCTCTATCGCGCGGTCCGGGTCATTTTTTTTAATGCCAAAATCCTCCAGAATGGTATCGATCGCGCTAAAGTGATAGGCTGCAACGCTGGGCACAGGAATGCCCGAAATCACGGCTTTGAACCGAAAGGCGGCCGGCAGTTGCTTTTCTGATTTGTATTCTTCCAAAAAGGCCTCAAAAGGCGACGTAATATTGGAGGCTTCGGCGCTGAGGATATCTGCCATAGCTGGCAGCGCCTGGTCCCGCAACAAGGCCCGGATATCATTTTTGAATTCGGGCCGGGCCTGCAACAGGTAAAATTCGATGACCAATCCGGTCCTTTTGTGCAGGATTTGACGCGCGCGGGAATTCCCGTCATCCGCTCGGGTGAACTCGCCCCGGTTTTCCCGGCCAAAGGCGTTGTATAATTTGGTGATAAAACGGTCGATTTCGGCGTCATTGACCGTAGTAACGACAAACACGGGTTTGTTTTCGGCCCAATTGGGGTTGACATCGAAGATGAAATCAAAGGACCGGATCATTTCAATCAGGGCCTGGCCGCCGACGGCCCCCGTTCCGCCAAAAAAAACATAATAATGCTCTTCGTTGGAGCCCTTAAATGCGAAGTCCTTTAACTTCTGCAGGTAGGATTCATTCTTATACTTATTAAACTGGATTTGGCGCATGTCGGAAAGCCGTTTGGATCTATCGTCCCCAAAAATAGTGTGGCAGAAGCGCTTGAACAAAAGTATTTTCACCAAGCCGGCATTTTTCCTTCCAGACTTCAAATGGGCGCCCAAAGCACCGCTTAGCCCGGAAATTCCAATCGAAAAACAGACCCGTGGCCCGTACCCGATATAACTTGCAAACTGATCCGGTGTAATTTCAAAATGCTGTCGACCAGCGACAAACCGATGCCCGAGCCCCGTACGTGCAAATTTTGTGCGCTTCGGTAAAAGGGTTGAAATATCAGGTTGAGGTCTTTGGAGGTAATGCCCGGGCCGTGGTCCGCAATTTCCACACAATGCCGGCCGCCGGGGTTGAACATCACTTTCACGGACACATGCTTGTCGGGCGAGAACTTGCAACCATTGTCCATCAAATTCAAAAACGCCAGCCGGAGCAGCGATTCATTGCCCGAAACACAGAGTTGTTCTTCCGATTCGGGCACCCCTTCCAGATCAAAGGCGATATGATAATCCGGGTATTGCCGGAGCAGTGTGTCGCTGGTTTGCAGCAGCACATCGTCCAGCCGGATCGAATCAAAAAGAATATCGGCGCCGTCCGAATGTACCCGGGCGAGTTGCAGCAGTTTTTCGGCTACTTCGTTCAGGTTTCGGGTGTCTTCCAGTACCGAGTTCAGGGTCTGGTGGTATTCTTCGGCGTTGCGCGGGCGGGTGAGGCTGACTTCCAGTTGGGAGATAATGACCGACAGCGGGTTTTTCAGTTCGTGCGACACATTGGAGATAAAACTCTTCTGCATCCGGAACGCCAGTTGGATGCGGTCGAGCATCCGGTTGAACGTTTGGACGAGCCGCGAGAGTTCGTCGTGGTTGTTGTGCGCCTGCAAGCGGGTGCTGAGTTCGGAGGGCAGGATTTGATCGACCTGGTCGACGATCCGGGATACCGGCGCCATGGCCTGGCCGGCAAAAACCCAGCCGCCGGCGGCTACGATGCCTACGCCCAGAAAAAAGGTGAAGACCAGGATTTGTCTCAGGTTTTTGAGTTCGGCCGAATTAAAAATTGATTCGGCGACGATAAAATATTCGCGCCCGCTGTGGCTGCGGTGTTGCAGGCCGAGGGCATAGCGATCGTTGAGTTGGAAGCGGCGTTCGCTGTCAAATTTCAAATTCTGGAGCACCGACAGGGAGATGTCCTCGCTGTTTTGGTTGAACGAGAAGACGCGCTGCAGGCGGGCGTTGTAGATGGTGATGTTCTCGCGGATGGGCAGGTGGCTGGATTCCCTCGGGCGCTGGGCGAGGGGCTGCATTTTTTCTTCGTCGTGCAGCACCATTTCAGCCGTCATCAGCGCTTTGGAGCGCAAACTGTTGTAAAACTCGTCTTCTGTAATTTCACTGAATTTGGTGTAAATATAGAAGAGCGAGAACAACAGAATGCCGGCGCCGATACTGATAAACTGAAGCGTAAGTTTGGTCCGGATTTGCATAGTTGAACATCCTGATGGGCAAAAATTGGGTTAGCGGCAGTTGTATCGGTGCAGAAACTATTCTTCCCGCAGAATATATCCGTTTTTGAACTGGGTATGGATGAGTTTCTTTTCGAAACCTTTTTCGATTTTTTTCCGGAGGAAATTGACGTACACTTCCACTACGTTGGTGCCGGTGTCAAAATGGATGTTCCAGACTTTTTCAGAAATTTCCGTTTTGGAGATCACCCGGCCGGGGTTGCGCAGGAAATATTCCATGAGGGCAAATTCTTTTGGCGTGAGCGCAATTTTTTGGCCGGCCCGGTAGAATTCCTTGGTGCGCAGGTCGATCCGGACGTCGGCAAAGCGCAGTTCCAGGTCGTGCTGATAACTTTCGACCGGTCGCCGGGCAAGGGCCTTGATGCGCACCAACAATTCCCGAAACACGAAAGGCTTGGTCAGGTAATCATCGGCGCCGGCATCAAATCCGGCTACTTTGTCGTCGGTTTGCCCCAGGGCTGTGAGGAATAGAACAGGAGTAAGGTTGCCATCCATTCGAATTTGGCGCAGCAGTTCGTAGCCGTTCATGCCCGGCAAAATGACATCTGATATGATTACCGAGTATTCGTTGGATTGGGTCAAGCGTTTCCCCAGCACAGCATCATAGGCGAAGTCCACTTCAATTTGGTGTTCTTCCAAGCCTTTTTTGAGGGTTTGTACCAGTTTCGGCTCGTCTTCAATCAACAACACTTTCATAATTGTAATTCCTTTTGGTCCGAGGGTCTGCCGGGGCTTGGGCCTTTCTGTCCCATATATAAAACCCGGGCGACAGCCCTTGTGGTAAAGAAACAAATATTAGGCCGAAACGACAGGTGTAGGACTATTGTTGGCTAAAATCCACCAGAAAACAGGGTCTTGCGGGCTTGTCAGTTTTCAGGAAAATCAGAAACACCGGCCTTCAAGTGTCGGAGATCAGCCATTCTAAGGAGTTTCTAATCCAACTTTAAAATGCTTTTAAGCCCAATGGAAACTCTTGGCCGGTCTTTTGTTTTGTCGTTGAGAGCATCAGTCATCAACATCAAAATTCAATATTTATCAAAACCAAAGTTCAGTTATGAAAAAAAATTATTCCCTGTTTTATGCCTTCGTTTTCCTGTTTTCTTTTGGCGCATTGGTGCAATCCTGCGGCGATGGCACCCCCGATCCGGTGATCAAGGGCGTAAATTCGTATGGCCACGAAGTGGCACTTGGCTGGAACAAACTCTTCCTGGATGTGGAGCGCTATGCCGCCGGCTACCGCCCTGGCCCGGCCCCCCGCGCACTGGGTTACCTGGGTTTCGCGACATATGAAGCCTGTGTGCCGGGTATGCCGGACTATAATTCGCTGGCAGGCCTGTTTTCCGGACTAGCCATTCCGGCTGCCGAGCGCGGTGAATACCACTGGCCCACCGTCGTCAACGCCGTTTATGGCACCCTCATGCCTCAGCTCTTCCCTGACGCCACGGCCGACCAAAAACAAAAAATGGCTACGCTCCAGGCCTTTTATGACACCAAATACCAGGCTGAAACCACGTCTGACATCTTCCTCCGTTCGCAACAACGGGGCAAAGATGTAGCCGCAGCCGTAGCGGCCTGGGAACAAAGCGACACCAAAGGCCACAATGCCCACAAAGATCCTTTTGGCCCGTACAAATGGCAAGACCACTACGACGGTCCGGGCGACTGGAAGCCGACCGTGCCGGGCCCCACCAGCCCGATGTTCCCGGAATGGGGCCAGGTACGCACCTTTGCCCTCACAGAATCCGACAAACTGGCGCGTCCGCCCTTGCCCTACAGCGAAAGCACCAACTCCTCCCTGTATGCGCAAGCCCTCGAAGTATATGCGCAAAATACACCAACCTGGTCCTACGAAGCCGAATGGGTAGGTGAATACTGGAGCGACGACCTCGTCAACCTCACCTTTAGCCCTGGCCCGCGTTGGGTAGCCATTGCCAACCAGGTGATCGACTTGGAAGACAGCAACCTGGAAACGGCGATCGAAGCCTATGCCAAAGTGGGTATGGCCATTGCCGACGCCGCCGTGGGCTGCTGGTATTCCAAATATTACTACAATGTAGAGCGCCCCGAATCCTATATCCAACGGGTGATCGATCCGAACTGGGAGCCGGGCCTGGCCAACCCCATTACGGGCGACCAAGGCTTTACGCCGCCGTTCCCGGCCTATCCCTCGGGCCACTCGACCATGGGTGGCGCCGGCGCCGAAGCCCTGGGCAGTGTATTCGGGTATGCCTACAGCATGGCCGACCGCTGCCACGAGAACCGCACGGAGTTCATCGGCACACCGCGGGTATTTGGCAGTTTTTATGAAATGGCACAGGAAAACGCCTGGTCGCGCGTGCCGCTGGGCGTACACTTCCGGATGGACTGCGAAGAAGGCGTCCGTCATGGCACGGTGATTGGCCGTTTGGTCAACAACCTGCCCTGGAAAAAATAAGAAGGCCAAAACTACCTTTCATAAACGTAATTTAGGTTAGGCCCGGCCGGCGCAACGTTGGCCGGGCATTTTAAAACCATTTTAGCCTGCTTCAATTCATTTTAAGGGGTTTTTAAGGTCGGTCTTAATGCTTTTTTAAGGCTGTTAGCGGTTTTGGCGTTACTTTTGATGCGCTAAGTCACATCTGTTATTTTAAAACCTACGTTTATGAAAGTGTTTTCTTTACTACGCTTCAGCGTTACTGTCTTGCTGTTGGGGTTGCTGGTGCAATCCTGCGGCGATGGCAAGATTGATCCGGTTGACAAAGGAGTGAGTGCCTACTCGCACGAAATTTCCACTAAATGGAATTTGCTTTTTCTGGAAGTAGAACGGCACGCCGCCGGCTTCCGGCCTGGCCCTGCGCCGCGTTCATTGGGGTATATGGGCTTTGCAGCGTATGAAGCCTGTGTTCCGGGTATGCCGGACTACAACTCCCTCGCTCACTTGTATGCCGGCTTGTCAATTCCTGCCGCCGAAGGCGGTGAGTACCACTGGCCAAGCGTTGTAAATGCCGTTTATGGCTACCTAATGCCGCGCTTCCTGGGTGGTGTCTCGAATGACCTGAAGCAAAAAATGGCCGATATGGAAGCCTCCAACGAATCGGCTTTTCAGGCTGCTGTTTCGGCAGATGTGTTCCAACGGTCCAAAAAACGGGGGCAGGATGTGGCTGAAGCCGTTTGGCAATGGTCTACTACAGATTCCTACGGGCACGATGCGTTCAAAGATCCGTTCGGCAACTACGACTGGCAGGCGAACTACAAAAAGCCCGGCGATTGGGTGGCCACCACGCCCGGCCCGGGCAAAGGCATGTTCCCATACTGGGGTAAAGTGCGCGTGTGGGCTTTGCCGGAAGACGAAAAAATCAGCCGCCCACCGCTGCCGTACAGCGAAGCGACCACCTCGGCCATGTATGCTCAGGCCTTGGAAGTATACGCCCAAAACACACCAGTCCAATCCGACGACTCGGAATGGATCGGCGAATTCTGGAGCGACGACCTCCTCGACCTGACATTCAGCCCTCCGCCCCGGTGGATTGCTATCGCCAATCAGGTGCTCGACAACGAAGACAGCAACCTCGAAACCGCTTTGGAAACCTATGCTAAAATTGGCATGGCCATCAATGATGCCGGTGTTGGTTGCTGGAACTCAAAATATTACTACAACGTTGAGCGCCCAATCACCTACATCCGCCGCCTGATCGACCCCAGTTGGGATACCAACCTGGAAAACCCGATCACCGGAGAAAACAGCCTCACGCCGTCCTTCCCGGCCTACCCATCCGGACACGCTACCTTTGGCGCAGCCGGTGCGGAAGCCCTGGCTTCGGTCTTCGGATATGCCTACAGCATGACCGACCGCTGCCACGAAAGCCGGGCCGAATTTATCGGCACCCCGCGGACCTTTGGCAGTTTCTATGAAATGGCCCAGGAAAACGGCTGGTCGCGCGTGCCGCTGGGCGTGCACTTCCGTATGGACTCCGAAGAAGGGGTCCGGTATGGCACCGTCATCGGCCGGCACGTGAACGATCTGCCCTGGAAAAAGTAGTCTTCCGTTTCCGGAATTACTGATCCGAAAGGAGGCTGCTGATGCTTGGCGGCCTCCTTTTTTGTTTATCAACCATCCTTTTATCCAATATTTTTTAAGCATGAAACAATTCCAGTTCACCCTCTTTTTTTTCTTTTCAGCGCTAAACCTGCTCATTTGGCAGTCCTGCCAATCCAATGCCCCGGATACCAAAGAAATAAAAGAAACCTTTGGCGACGGCAAATTGTCGCGCACCTACCAACTGGTCAAGGGCAAAAAAGAAGGTAAAATGACCGACTATTACCCCAGCGGCGAATTGAAGGGCGAGCGGTGGTTCCAACAGGATCTCCAGGTCGGCCGAACCGTGCTGTATTACAAAAGCGGCCGTATCATGGAGGCACAGCATTACCTGGACGGTGTCAAGGAAGGCGGCGATAGTATCTGGTATGAAAGCGGGCAATTGAAATTCACCGTCGCCTTCAAAAACGGGAAAAAAGAAGGCCGCTTGAACAAATGGAGCGAAACCGGCGAACTGATTGTGGATGTCCGATACGAAGCCGATTCGCTGGTGGAAGTCAAAGGCAAGGCCGTCGAAGCGTACAAAGTACCCGACTTACCGCTCGGGCGCTAAATGCTGCTCTCTTTTCGCAGGGGCTGCTCCCATTTTAAGCAGTTCTTAAGCAGAACCTTAAGTCCGCTCTAAGTCCCCCTGCCTTGTCGGGTTGTATTTTTGCTCCTTCCTTCGAAGCCGGAAATTCCCGGTACGATCTAATATTTATACCGATGAAAAAACACATACTACTCTCGACGTTGGCGATGCTTACGACCGCCTTCGTCTTTGCCCAACGAACAGGCTCCGATTCCATTGCCCCACAAACCCTGCGAGAAATTTCCATTAAAGCCGAGCGAGAAACCATTCTTCGCATGCCACAACTCCAGGGCACTTACCTGTGGGCTGGCAAAAAAAGCGAAGTGATTAGTTTGCAAAACATGGATGCCAATATCGCTGAAAAGACGCCCCGGCAGATTTTTGCAAAAGTGCCGGGGGTGTTCGTCTACGACATGGATGGCACCGGCAACCAAATGAATATTTCTACCCGGGGGCTCGACCCGCACCGGGGTTGGGAGTTCAACATCCGTGCCGACGGCGTGATGACCAATTCGGATATTTACGGCTACCCGGCCAGCCATTTTTCGCTGCCCATGGAAGCCATCGGCCGAATCGAACTGGTGCGCGGCACCGGGGCCCTGCAGTACGGCGCTCAGTTTGGCGGGATGCTCAATTATGTACTCAAACAACCCGACACTACGCGCCAGTTTGGCGCCGAAACCATCAATTCGGCCGGTTCCTACGGCCTGATGAGCACCTATACGGCTATTGGCGGGAAAATTGGCAAACTCCAATACTATGCGTACTACAGCAAACGGGTGTCCGACGGCTACCGCCGGGGCAGCCATTCGGATTTTGATGGACAAGGTGTAGTGTTGAAATACATGCCTACGGCAAAATTTGCGCTGAAAGCCGAATTGCTCCGCTCCAATTACCTGTACCGGATTCCGGGCCCGCTGACAGACGCCATGTTCGAAGCCGATCCACGCCAGGCGACCCGCTCGCGCAATTATTTCAACCCGGAAATCTACGTCCCCTCCTTGTCGGCCGAATGGGAAATAGCACCCCGGACCCATCTGAGTTGGACGGCCTCAGGGGTGCTGGGCGAGCGCCGCAGCGTCATGTTTGACCGCACAGCCAATATAGCCGACACTATCCTGGCCAGTACCCGGACCTATGGCCAACGCCAGGTAGACATCGATCATTTTCAAAGTTTTACCACCGAATTGCGCCTCCTCCAGGAGTACACGCTATTCGGTCAGCCCGCCGCCTTGTCGGCCGGCGTTCAATACATCAACAATGACCTGCACCGCCGGCAGCAAGGTAAAGGCAGCACCGGCACAGACTACGATCTGACAATTACAGCGGATGGCTGGGGCCGCGATATTCACCTGAAATCACAAAACATTGCGCTGTTTGCCGAAAATAAATTTCAATTTGGTGATCGTTTTTCCATCAGCCCGGGCCTGCGTTTCGAGTCGGGTACTTCCAACATGAGCGGCAACATATCGTATTTGCCACCGCTGGAAGTCCCCAATACCATCAAACACCAGTTTCCGTTGTTCGGCGTCAACGCCGAGTACCAGTTATCGGAAGGCAACAACCTGTATGCCGGTTGGTCGCAGGCCTACCGGCCTGTCATTTTCAAGGATATCGTGCCGGGTAATTTTTACGAACGCGCCGACAAAGACCTGAAAGATGCCTACGGCTACAACATGGAACTGGGCTGGCGTGGCACCTACAAAAACTTCAAATGGGACATTAGCGCCTTCAACTTGGTGTACAACAATCGTTTGGGCAGCCTGACGGAGTATTCCGCCCAACTGGATACCTTGATCTTGTTCCGCACCAACATTGGCAACTCGCGCACCAGCGGGCTTGAATTGTTTGTCGAATACGGTGTCCGGCTGTCGGAGCAGTGGAGTTTGACGCTCTTCAGTTCGAGTTCCTATTTCGATGCCCGGTATCAGGGGGATTCGGTGCGGGTGAGCAGCAAAGAAAACCGCAGCATCAAGGGCAAACGCGTAGAGAGCGTACCGGAATGGATCAGCCGGAACGGCGCCACCCTGAAATACAAAACCCTGAGTGTGTCGCTGTTGTATAGCTACACCGCCGTATCCTACGCTGATCCGCTGAATACCGAAACGCCGTCGGCCACTGGTGCTGTCGGCTTGGTTCCGGCCTATGGTTTGCTCGACCTCAACCTCAGCTGGCGCCTGCTGCACAACCTGACGCTGCGGTGTAGCCTCAACAACCTGAGCGACAAACAGTATTTCACCAAACGCCCCTCGTTTTATCCGGGCCCCGGCGTTTGGCCTTCCGACGGCAGAAGCCTCGTCGTGAGCCTGGGTGTCAGGCTCTAAGCGGCCGCAAAAGCAAATTCAGACATTCTCCGCTCAAGCGTATTCTTCCGAATCGGAAGAGGACTGCGCCCGGGCGGGGAATATTTTTTTAGAGGAAACTCAATTTGCTTACCCTTGCAGACTTGAATTATAGCAACTTTGTGACGACCCAAGAGGGTCAAAATCAGAACATTCATTTACCAAACACCCTTTTTGAACATTATGGCTCGACTGACATCGTTCTCCCGTCTGTTGATCACCGTGGCTCTGGTGGCCGGCGTATTTTTTGCCGTGCGCACCTTTTTGCCACAACTCACCAAGTCTTCTTCCTCCACCGCCGAACCGGCTCAAACAGAAAGTCCTGCGGCTACCAACAATGCTGAGCCCGCTGCCACCACCGACGCGACGCCTTCCAGCACCTCATCCTGGGGCAAAAGCGGCGGCGGCTTTTCGTACAGCGCCATTGAACCTGCCAATGGAAAACTAAAAGGCGTAGCCGAGTTGGGCGCTACCGGTTTTAACTATTTCATTGTCCGGATCGATGCGCAAAAGAACTGGAAACTTGAGAAAGCGGAATTTGGCGTAAGCCTTGTTAAAGAAAACCTGGCTACCGACGCCGATATCAAAACGGGTTTGAAAACCTATATCGCCGACATGGCGGCGTTTGGCGTCAACCCCAAAGACATCCACTTTGTGATCAGTTCCGGCGCTAAAAAAGCCGAAGTGACCGACAAAATTATCGCTACCCTGAAAAGCATGGGGTACTACGTCAACATCGTGACGCCCCTGCAGGAAGCCCAACTGGCCTACCGTGCCGCAGTACCGCAATCCTTTCAAAACAAAGGCTTTGCCGTGGATATCGGCTCCGGCAATACCAAAATTGCCTGGCTGAGCGGCGGCTCGCCCACCGGCGTAGAACTGCCCGGCGCCAAATACTACCAGAACAACATGAGTGAAGGCGCGGTGTATCAGGATGTGAACACCCAAGCCAAACGGGTGCCAGCCGGCATGCGCTCCACCTGCTTTATCATCGGCGGTGTGCCGTTTGAACTGGCCAAGCAAACCCGCAACGGCAAAGAACGTTACACCGTGCTGAAAGCCCCCGGCGACTATAAAGCCGATGGCGAAAAACAAAAAGCCGGCCTGAACATCTACAAGGCGATCGCCGACGCTACCGGCTGCCAACAATTCGTATTCGACTGGGACGCCAACTTTACCATCGGCTTCCTCCTCAACCTAAATAAATGAATGATGAGTTATGAATGATGAGTTATGAATAATGAATGATGAATATTTTTTGAGTTCGCGGCAGGCTTTTAAGTCCCGTTCAAGGTGAACCCATTCATCATTCATCATTCATAACTCATCATTCAATAACTCATTCTTTGATCAGCCGTTTGGTGGCCAGGATTTGTTCGTTGGAAAACAATTGCACCAGGTAAATGCCTTTGGGCAAGGCACTGAGCTCAAAAACGACGGAGCCGTGGCGCAGCGTCAGGTTTTGAGTTTGTAAAGGGCGGCCGGTCATGTCGAGCAGGGCCACCCGGGCCTGGAGTTCCTTGTCAAAATGAAGCCCGATGGTCACCCGGTCGCGGGCCGGATTGGGGCTCAGGGAAAGCATTTCTTCGCCTGTCATATCGGATGATTTGGTAGTGGATCGGTTTACAGGTAATTCTTCATTTTTGATAGACAAGGGCGCGGCATCCGGGATGGCAGCCGACAATTGAACCGGCTCCAGGCACGATGCTCGCCGAAGGGCTGCCCGGATAGCGTCGCCCGGCAAAGGGCCAAAGCCATCCTGAAAACTCACCACATTGGTCGCCATCGGGCAAAAACTCATCACTGTGCTGCCATTGTTGGGCGCCAGGCGTGTGGCGCAGGCGCCTTCGGCCGTGTAGCAATTATCAATGGCGCCGCCGCTCCAGCCGCACCATTGGGTGTGTTGTGCTCCCAGGTTGTGGCCCATTTCATGCGCAATAGCCGCCGCTGTCCAGGAATATGTGGGCACATTGGAGTAGGATACGTACACATCGCTGTAGCCAACGGCAAATTCCGGGTTGCACAAAGCATCCTGGTACGCCAGGCCTTGGGGCTCCCGGGCGCTCATGCCCACCAAATGCGCCAAATCGGCTTGCACACCAATGCAACGTTTGCGAAACTGCTCCAACACCCTTTTTCCATCACCTAAGGTATACAAATCCGGCATTTCCCACACAAATACTTGCGCCAGGGCCATCGGCACCTGCTCATTGGCGTACAAGGCAGCCACCTGGTTGAAAATACCCGATAAATAATTTACAGCATCCTGCACACTGCTCCGGTTGGCCAGCAGCAGGTGGTCGGCTTCGAGGTAGACCCGGATACACTGCTCCAGCCGGCCGGCCTGTTCTTCCGGGCCCGTTACGGCAGTGCCGTTTTCTTCCACTTGCGTGCAGGAAAACGGGTTGTCCATAGCCAGCTCCTGGTCCGAATACAACATGTAATGCAGCTCGTTGTCGGGCTGTTGGACTTTGCCTAAAACCAGGTTGTTGAAGCGGCTGTCCGACACCACACCCATGATTTCCCGGTCAAAAAAACTAAAAGCAGCCAGAGAGGCGGGCTTGCCACGCAATTGACCCCGGTAGTGAAGTCCCGGCCGGCAAGGAATGGCAGAGCGCTGATCGCTGCGCACAGAAAAATCAGCAGCGTAGAGCTCCACCCGGACCAGGTCGATCACCAGGATCTCCTGGTTGTAAGGCAAACGGAGTGAAAAAGAGGCCGGTGCTTCGCTCAACAGTTGTTGCAGGCGAGCAGGTTCCAGGGCCAGAAATTGCGCGTATTGAGCAAAACGGGCAGCCGAAACATCCGTAGACAGGCTGGTCTCAAACAGTGCGGTTTCATCAAAAGCCAGGCCTTTGGCTTGCGCTTGCCCGACGAGGGCACGAATGGGTAAAATCTGTTGGGCGCTACCTTGGAAAACCGAAAATAACAGAATGAATAGCGCTAACACGCGTGTTTGCTTATTCATGACGGGAAGATTGTATGATTGTAAAGGAGTAAAAAACGGCTTGAGCCGGGGCTTTTGCACGGCAGGTAACACCTGGCGTACATCCCTAATCAGCAAAAACAGGGCCGAAAATGACCGGCACCTCCATACATCCAACAAATCATCCGCGCAAACGGGATTTTTAAAAATATTTTTACAGAATTATAACAAAATTACCCCGTAAGGACTACGCGTTTTAACAAGAATGCCAAATCTATTTTTCCACAAATAAATTCCACCGAAATTTAGTGCCCACAAACACACCTGGTTTCCTGACAGGAATGGCTCATGCCCGCGCCATTGGTCTGGCTGCCAGGCAGTTCGAACCAAAATTTCGTGTGCCCGCGCTTATAATGTCCGGTCTCGTTGAGGCTGTCGGCGTCATACAAGCGGCCGTTGACCATTACGTAGCGGATGCTTTCCGAGTTGCGGATATCCGCCAGGGGGTTTTTGTCCAGAATAATGAGATCCGCCAGTTTGCCCGCACGCAGCGAGCCGATTTCCTTGTCCATGCCCAGGTATTGGGCGCCGTTCAGGGTCGCGCACCGCAAGGCTTGAAGATTGGACATGCCGCCTTGCGCCAACATCCAGAGTTCCCAATGGGCTCCCAGCCCTTGCAATTGTCCGTGCGAACCGAGGTTGATGTTGATGCCCGCATCCTGCATCCGTTTGAGGCTTTTGCTGACCAGAATGTGCCCGTTTTGATATTCCTCTTCCGGAACCATTTCGCGGTGCCGGGAGCGCTCGTCGAGCACGTGCCGGGGCGTGAAGTGGAGCAGCCGTTTGTTTTTCCAAACTTCGGTATGCTGGTACCAGTAATATTCGCCGCTCATCGCGCCATAGCACACAATGAGGGTCGGCGTGTTGTGCGCTTTCGTTTTGCTCCACAGGTTGATCACGTCGCTATACACCGGCGCCACCGGAATGTTGTGCTCGATGCCGGTATGCCCGTCGACCACTTGGGTCAGGTTGTGCGAAAACATCGAGCCCCCTTCCGGCACCACTTCCATCCGCACTTCGCGGGCTGCAGCAATGACTTGCTGCCGTTGTTCGCGCCGGGGCTGGTTGTAACTTTTCACCGAAAACGCCCCCCAAGCCTTGGTGCGACGCAAGGTGCTGCGGGCATCATCGAGGTTGTTGATGACGGCTTTGAAATCGCCGTCGGCGCCATACAAAATGGTCCCCGTGCTGAACAGGCGCGGGCCGGTCATCCGGCCGGCTTTGAGCATTTCTGCATTAGAAAATGCCATTTCAGAATTCACCGAAGGGTCGTGCATAGTGGTGACGCCGAAGGCCAGGTTGGCATAGTATTCCCATTGTTTTTGCGGATTGAGCCCAAACCGGAAGTTGCCGGAGTGGCTGTGCACGTCCACCAAGCCCGGCAGGATGGTTTTGCCTTTGACATCGATGCGCTTCACTTGCGTGGCCGGCAATTTGAAGGTTTTGTTGAACTCCGGCTTGGTGCCCACAAAAGCAATTTTGTTTTGCTGCACCACCAACACGCCGTTTTCAATCACCTGATCGCCTTCCATCGTGATGATCCGGGCGTTTTCAAAGACCAACGTGCCCTCCGGCAGGTCGGCCGGCAGCGTCAGGCCGATTTTGCGGCCCGACTCCGGCAGCGGCGGCAGGCTGTCGGGCGCTCCGGGCAAAAACGTGAAGCGGTTGTTCAGGTTCAGGGTAAAATATTCATCGCCCAGCGTATAGTGCACCTGCTTGCTGTCGCCGCTCCAATGCAGGTTGTAGCCAGCGTCTTTGGCGATTTGGCTGAGCGGAAAGGCTTTTGTGTCGGCGCTCAGGTCCAGCGCCTGGCCAGGCGCCGGCATGGCGCAGACGTAGGCTTTGTGTAATACCGTAAAGGCCAGCCATTTGCCATCGGGCGAGGGCGCCCACTGGTTGACGTATTTGCTTTTGCACAACACCTTGCGTTCCTGCCCTTGCAGGTTGAAGGAAAGCAGCGACTTGTCGAACCCGCCAAACAAATAGCCGCCCGTGTTGACCAGGATGCGTTGGCCATCGGGGCTGAACTGGGGATTTTCGCCTTCTCCAGTCACAAAATGCAGGATATTGAGCTCACCACTGCGTTGTTCGGCCAAATCCAGGTAGTAAATGCCGGTTTTCGGGGTTTGAGCGGGTCCGAATTCGTCGTCGCCGTCCTGCATCCGGAACACGATCTTTTGTCCATCGGCAGAAAATGCCGGCGTGCGGTAGATGCCGCCTTTCAGCGGCAGGCGAACCGGGCGCCCCTCGACGGGGCTTGTTTTCCAGAGCCCGCTGCCCAGGCTATCGTCCCAGGTGACAAAAACGATGTCTTTGCCATCTGCCGAAAAACAAGGCTCAAATTCGAGCATGTTGGCGGCCTGGTTGTCGTAAGCGGCCTTGATCAGGAGTTCGGGTTTGCCATCGGGCAGGCTTTTTTTGTACAATTTGCCGGCGGCATTAAACACCAGCCAGCGGCCGTCGGGGCTGGTCCGGGCTTGCCGGATGGCGCGCACCGTAAATTCGTTTTCAAAAACTTTGTTTTCAAAACGCAGGGTCTCCGAAACCTTGGTCTTCACGACGCACTGAAACGGAATGTCACTGACGGAAACCTGCGGCCGGTCGGCCCGCGTGTGTTGGTCATTGGCCTCGATATTGGACCAGTGGAAACTGATCCGTTTGATTTTTCCGCCGGCCCAGATGACGATTTCGGAGGTAGTGCCGGCCCGGCTGAGGCGGTCGGGCGCCCAGGCGAAGCCGGTGTAGCAGCCAAAAATAGACCAGGCTTCCTGTTGGTCTTTGTTCAGTCCCTCGTAAAGCGGGTATTCGAGTCCGGTGTTGAGGTTGCGCAGGAAGAGCACCGTTTTGGTATCCACCCGGCGCACGAAGGCCAGCCACTGGCCGTCGGGGCTAATTTGTGGGCGCATGGCGCCGCCGGAGCCGCCGGTCACCTCTTCGACCTTGCCTTCCTGCCGGTCGTAGCGGCGGATGACAAAAATCTGTTTGAGCGGGTCTTTGTTGTATTGAAAAAAGCCACCGGGATACATGTCTTCGCTGAAATATACGTAACGGCCGTCGCGACTGGCAGAAGGTTCGTTGACGTCCTGTTGGTCGTTTTTCCGCTTGGTGAGGGGCAGGCCTTCGCCACCGGAGAGGTGGTACATCCAGATTTCGCCGGCGCCAGCCGAGCGGGTGCTGGTGAAGTGTTTGCGGGCCACAAAATACTCGCCGTCGGGCATCCAGCAGGGGTTATTGAGCAGGCGAAAGTTCTCGGTAGTCACCTGACGTGACTTGGAGCCGTCGGTGTTCATGACCCAAATGTTGTCGCCGCCGCCGGCGTCGGAGGTAAACAACAGGCGGCTGCCGTCGGGCGAAAAACGCGGCTGCACTTCCCAGGCGATGCCCGACCGGATACAGGTGGCGGCGCCGCCGGCTGCCGGCAGGGTATAAATATCGCCCAGGAGGTCGAAAGCAATGGTTTTGCCGTCCGGACTCACGTCTAGGTTCATCCAGGTGCCTTCGCTGGTCGTAAATTCTACATTGGAGAACGAGAAGCCTTCCGGATTGGAGACATCCCATTTTTTCTTGTCGGCTTGGGCGTGCAGGCCGATGGCCAGGAGCAACAAACTAAAGAGGGGAAGCAGGTGGCGCATAACAGGTTGATTTTGGGGCATAATTACGAAATGCGCCAACGGCAGCGGTAGGATTGCTGAGAAAATTATAGCATCGGGCAGTTTTCAGGCCTGTTGGTAGCATGTAGCGGCCGGTTTGGCGCCTGTTTTACGAATACCGGGTCCGGCTGCTGATTAGCCAGCACGCCCAGGCTGAAACCAGGAGCGGAATTGCATAAAAAAAATCCAAGGCAAAGAGGAGCACTAGGGCTAGCGCAAGCACCAGAACAATACAAGCGCGGGCAGTGGCTTTCAGACCGACCCGGGCAGTTTGGTAAGCCCGCAATGCTGAAACAACCATAGCGGCATGCAACAGGTTGATGAAGCAAAGAAGGAACAACATTTCTTGCATGGCATATTCATTTGTAAGAACCGTAGTTCCCAGCCATAGGAAAGAGGCAAAAAAGAAGTAGTGCTAAAAATGTTGTGCCGCACCAGCACGAAACCGGAACGGCACAACATAAAAAATGAGATTCTTACTCTTTGTAGCCATTCTTCGCCCAGCAAGCCAGGGTGTTGATCGTGGCGTCGGAGAGTTTGGAGCCGTTTTTAGGCATGTGCTCGCAGTCGCTGCCGTGGTTGATGGCGCAGAGCGCAGCCCCGTCTTCAAAGGCCGCGCGGGCGCCGGCGTAGGTCGACAGGTTGACGCCGTTGGACTGGGTAGCGGCGTCGTGGCAACCACTGATGGCGCAGGTGACGTTCAGGATGTTTTTGACGCTCAGGTTGTAGGTATTGTTGGCGGCATCGATGCCCGTGCAATTGGCTTTGTCGAGCCAATTTTCATCTTTGGAGCCGCAACCGGCCCAGCCCAATCCAAGGATCACCAGAAACAGGCTTAATGCGATAGGTAATTTCATAGTCGGATGTTGTTTGGTGAA
>JADLDL010000049.1 GCA_020846655.1 Saprospiraceae bacterium
ATTGCGGGTCGAACACCGTCGTGCTCAGCACCGTCGAGTCGCAGCCAAACTGACTCGGCCACACATGAGTCACGATGCCGGCCAATGCCGGATTGCAGGTTATTTTTTCTATAAAAACTATAGGCGAGGGCTGCAATACCATCGTCGTTACCAGCACCGAATCGCAGCCGTCTGTGCCCGTCAGCACCGCCACCGCTACGCCCGCCAAGGCCGGGTCGCAGGTCATTAGTTGAATGGCTGTCGTATCCCGCAATTGCGTGTCGAACACCGTCGTGGTCAGCACCGTCGAGTCGCAGCCAAACTGACTCGGCCAAACCTGCGTCACAATGCCGGCCAATGCCGGATCGCAAGTTATTTTTTCTATAAAAACTACAGGTGAGGGCTGCAACACCGTCGTCGTTACCAGCACCGAATCGCAGCCGTCCGCGCCCGTCAGCACCGCCACCGCCACGCCCGCCAGCGCCGGGTCGCAGGTGGTCTGTTGAATAGCCGTCGTATCCCGCAATTGCGGGTCGAACACCGTCGTGCTCACCACCGTCGAGTCGCAGCCAAACTGGCTCGGCCACACCTGCGTTACCACTCCGGCAAGGGATGGATTGCAAGTAAAAAACTGTTGCTGCTGCACCGAAACCGGGTAAAAACCCAAACTAACCGTCAGAATCGAATCACAGCCGTGCGCCCCCGTCAACACCACTACCCCATTGGGATGCGCCGCATGAAACAGGCTGTCGCCCACCAAGAGGCTGTCGCCCGGACAAACCAACGCTTGCAGTACACCGGAACTGCCCGGCAAGGGAAATACCCACACCGTATCGGTTGTCGAACAGGCGCCAGGCGCCGACACCAGGACGCTGTAGGCCGTTGCCGTATCAGGGCTGACCACAACCGACGCGCTCGTTTGTCCGGTATTCCAAAGAAAATTGCTACCGCCCGTAGCCAGCAAACTGGCCGATTGGCCGGGGCACAGCGTTTGATCCGGTCCGGCATTTGCCGGCACAGCGGATGCAGCAGTCACCTGAAACATAGCCGTGCCGGTACAGCCATTGGCCGCCGTTACCGTGACAGTAAACGTTCCGGGCAATGCCGTTACCAGGCTCGGCCCGCTTACTCCAGTTGACCACTGGTAGGCCGCAAAACCCGACCCGGCCATCAGCGTATCGGTCTGTCCGACACAAATTGAAGCGCTGCCGGTGATGCCGGGTTGTGGGGCGGGCAGGGTGGAAACCGTCCTGTAGTCAGTGCCCGTGCAACCGTTGGCGTCGGTCACGGTGACGCTATAGGTGCCGGGCGGCACGACGGTGATGCTGTTGCCGCTTTGCCCGGTGGACCAACTCAGGTTGCTAAAACTCCCGCCCCCCACCGTCAGGGTCACCGGAATACCTGCACAAGCACTGCCCGGCGCCTGGAGCACCGGAGCTGGCGCCGGCAGGCCGGTAAGCGTTTGGACGGCGGTGCCCGTACAGCCGTGGTTGTCCGTCACCGTTACCGTGTAGGTGCCGGGCATGTCCACCACCAAAATGCTGCCTGCCAAGCCACCCGTCCAACTGACGGCAGTAAAATTGCCGCCGCTCACCGACAGGATTTCCACCTCCCCGGGGCACAGCCACTCAACACCGTTCAGTACCGGCATTGGGCTGGGGTAATTGGAAAGCACGAAGTCGTCGGTAGCGGTACAACCGTTGACAGCCGTCACCGTGACGCTATAGGTTTCTGCTGAAAAAACGGAAATGGTAGTGCTGCTTTGTCCGCTGGACCAATTGATTGCCGTAAAATTTCCACCGCTAACCGCCAAAGTTGCCGTACCACCCACACAGATGGCCGGCGGACCGGTAATCACCGGCACCGGATTGGGCAAGGCCACGACCGTGTGGGCATCAATGCCCGTGCAGCCGTTGACATTGGTCACCGTCACCGTGTAGGTACCGGGGGCTGAAATAGAAATGCTGTTATTCGTTTGTCCGCCCGACCACTCGTAGGCGGTAAAAGTACTGCTCAGGGCCAGTGCTGCCTGAGCGCCTGTACACATTGCTGTTGGCCCGGTTATGACCGGCACCGGGCTGGGCAATGGGGCAATAGTGTGGGCATCGGTACCGGTGCAGCCGTTGTCATCAGTTACCGTCACCGAATAGGTACCGGAGCCGGGCACCGTAGTGGTACTACCGGTTTCGCCGTTCGACCAGTTCATCAGGGTGAAATTGCCGCCACTGACCGTCAAGGTGGTCATTTCGGCAACACAGGCCGCAGGTGGCCCTACGATGACGGGCATCGGGCTGGGCAAAAGCGCAATAGTTTGGGTAGCCATAGCGGTGCAGCCGTTGGCGTCGGTGACCGTCACGGAATAGGTGCCGCCGGCAGACACGGTGATGGAGGAATTGTGTTGTCCGTTGGACCAGTTGATGAGGGTAAATGGCCCGCCGCTGACCGTGAGGGTGGCCGTTGAGCCGGGGCACAGTTGTGGCATATTCAACTCAGGCATGGGTTCCGGTTGTACGGAAACAGTGGCCTCCACCGTGGCGGTGCAGCCGTTGGCGGCTGTCACGGTCACGGTGTAATCACCCGGACTACTTACCGAAATCGGATTACCGCTTTGTCCGCTCGACCAACTGTAGTTGGTGAAATTGCCGCCGCCAACTGTCAGCACCACCGAACTGCTCCCACCTCCACAAATCGACGGGTTATTTACGGTTGGATGCAACGGTGCGGGTCCGGCAATAGGGAAACTTCCGATCAGAAAACAGCCTTCTGCATTAGTGACCGTGACATAATACTGTCCAGGCGCCAAATCTGTTGGGTTATATCCCACATAGCCATTGGACCATTGTAGGGTATAAGGACCTGTGCCGCCGCCAGCTGTGGCAGAAAAGGCTCCTCCCTGCGTACAGGTGGCTTGAACTATGTTGTACACCCCAACAGTGGGGGCTGGCAGGACCGTCAGGATAAGTACGTCGGAGGCGGAGCACGTGGGGTTGACGGACTGCACCGTCAGGGTAAGGGTCACTGTTCCGGAAAAAGTACAGGGCACTGTGATGGTGGGGGTCAGGGTTGTTGCATTACTGATCCAGGCATTCGCGGCGGCGGGTGAGGCTGTCCAGTTGACAAAAATATTGCCCGTGGCGCCGGTGTAGGAGCCGTTTAACTCGGCGGTGTGGCAGCCGCAAATCGAAACATCCGCTCCCGCATCCACTGCAAGCGGGCAATCCAGCCGTTCAGTTGGTGAAGGCGTAAGCAGAGTAACCGGGAACCCGGCTGCCCGCAGGGACAATATGTTGGCAAACAGGCAAAATACCCAACAAGCAAGTACTGGCAGGACACGTGACATAGTACTAATTTTGGGTAAAAATATTCAACTCCCGGCTTTTTCAGGAACAGGTTTTCCATGCCAGTGCCATTTTACAACCGACACCAGCAATCTGTCCAACATTGGCAGAGCAACCTACCGCAACCCTTTCAAATAGGCTACACTGAGCGGCACGTGTACCATTTCCCGCTCGCTTTCGTCTTCGATAAAATAATGCTGAATCCCTGCTTTTTTAGCGGCTTTCAATACCTGCCGCATATTGGCCTGGCCTGTACCCAGCACCACGTCATTTTCAGCGGGCGTATGGCCGCTCAGGTCGCCCGGCACGCCTTTTTTCAGGTCTTTGAGGTGCATCAGTTTCCAGCGGCCGGGGTATTTTTTCAATAATTTCACCGGATCGGCGCCGCCGTGCAGGGTCCACAACAAATCCATTTCAAAAGAGACCCATTTCGGATCGGTCTGTTGGACAAGGTAGTCGAACAAGGTGCCTTTGTCATAGGGCTGAAATTCGTAGCCATGGTCGTGGTAGCAAAAGGTCAGGCCCTGGTCGTGCAGGATCTTACCCGCCCGGTTGAACACGGCCACTGCTTTTTTGGCATCGTCCAGCGAAAATTGTCCGCCCTGGTGCGGAATCCAGGCACACATGACAAACGAAGCGCCCAGGGCCTTGGCGCGTTGCGCCACCAGTTCGGGGCTGGTTTCCAGTTCTTCAAAACTGGCGCCGGTCGACGGAATCCGGATGCCGCGCTCCGCACAGAGTTGCCGGAAGGCTTCGGGCGTCATGCCTTTGGGGGCGCCGCCTTCCAGTTCAGTGAAACCCATCGCCCGGATACTGTCCAGCGTAGCCGGCACATTTTTGGGCCAATGGTTCCGGAAGGTGTAGGCCTGAATGCCCAACGGAAACGAATACAGCGGTTGTTGTGCCTGCACACAGGCACTCAGCAGGGCCAAAAGGGCCAGGCTATAGAACAAATTTTTGCGGATCAGTGGCATGGCAGGAGGCATTATTGGTTTGAATTGGCAGTTTGAAGGGCTTTTTTAAAATACAAACCCTGGCGCGAGGGCGTAAAATTCCAGTCGGTAAACAAGCGGGGCGCCCAGCGCGGGTCGAACACCCAGGCCAGCCAGGAAATGCCCCGTTGCGCCGTATAGGCCGTGATAGCATCGCCGTAGGATTCATCGCTGATGACGGGCACGTGCGCCCCGGGGTCGTCGGCGCCACAAAACCCGATTTCCGTCAGGATCACCGGGTACTTGTCGGCCACAAAGCCCCAATCGGCCGTCCAGGCTTCCGCCCAGGGCTGGGCGCGTTTTTGCGGATACGGGTGGCTTACGTAGGCGATGCCCTCGGCGGCAATGGGCTCGCTGGCCACCGGCCGCAGGTCGTAGGCCCAGTCGAAACCAGCCACCAGCGGGATCGCAGGGCAGTCGTGCGCGCGAATGATGGCGATCATTTCCTCCACCAGGGCTTTCCATTGCGCCCAGCTGCAAAGGCCCAATTGGCCGCGGAGCAAGGTGGGCTCATTGAACAATTCAAAAAACGCTACGGTGGGTTCGTCCTTGTAGTGCTGAGCCATGCGGCGCCAAAACTCGAAGGTTTCTTTGGGTGTGGTGTCGTAGTTGGGCGACTGAAACAATTCCGAGCGCAGGTTGCCGATGCTGTGCCAGTCGAGAATGACGTACAACTGTTGCGCGCGAGCCCATTGCACGCCCTGGTCGAGTAGTTTCAGGTAGGCTTCCGGGCCACGCCGGCGCCAGGCATCCGGGTGTACCGGGAAGCGCACCACATTGGCGCCCCAGGCCTTTATTTCAGCGAAATAGGCGGCATTCCAGTGCCCTTCTTTGTCCAGTTTGTCGGGATCGCTGGCATTCAGGCCGCGCAGTACCAGCGTATCGCCTTTTTCCGAGATAAAATATTTGCCCTGGACGCTGAGGCGCGGCATCGGCGTGGCAGGCTGGGCAAATCCAATGCTCGCAAGTAGCAAGGCCAGCAGCAAGCAACTCCAACGCAACCAGAAAATTTTTTTCATAACAATGGTTTTGAAATACCAAGAGCACTAAGACCACTAAGTACATCTAAGTGCTCTTAGTGTCCTTAGTGGTCCAAAAATATACATGACATTCCGAGCGACGGACTCAGAGGTTTCGTTTTTTCAATTGTGCAACGGCATAATTGGCGGCCCGGGCCGTAATTGCCATATAGGTCAGCGAGGGGTTTTGGGTACTGCCCGAGGTCATGCAGGCGCCGTCGGTGACAAATACATTTTTACAGGCGTGCAGTTGGTTCCACTCGTTGAGGAGTGAGGTTTTAGGGTCGCGGCCCATCCGCACACCGCCCATTTCATGGATATCGTTGCCCGGGTTGGCATGCGAATCGCTGGCTTTAATGTTTTTAAAACCGGCGCGGTCAAACATTTCGGAGAGTTGCGTCATGTAGTCCTGCACCATTTTATCCTCATTCTCGCCCCAATCGGCCGAAATGACCAGGCTGGGAATGCCGAAGGGGTCTTTTTCGGTGGCGTGCAGCCGCACGTGGTTCTCTTCGCGGGGCAGGCATTCGCCCATCATCCAGGAACCGACCGACCAGTTGCCCAGCGGCGGGTGGATCAGGTTTTGTTTCAGGTCTTCGCCGATGCCGCGCTCGTCGGCTTCAAAGCCCCGGCCCGCACCGACGCCGCAGGCATAGCCGCGCAAAAAGTCGGTTTCCTGTTTGAACACATTCCGGAACCGGGGGATGTAACTGTGGTTGGGCGTTTTGCCGTGGGTCCTTTTGTCCAGAAACTGGTCGCATTCGGCCTGGATACGGCCCCGGTAATTGTGCCAGATCAGGTATTTGCCCAGCAAGCCGCTGTCGTTGCCCAATCCGTTGGGGAAGCGGTTGGAAGTAGAGTTGAGCAGAATCAGGTTGCTGTTGAGCGCCGAACTGTTGACAAAAATAACTTTGGCATAAAACTCCAGCATTTCCTTGGTGTTGGTGTCCACCACGCGTACGCCCGTTGCTTTGCCTTTTTTTTCATCATAAATAATGGAATGCACGGTGGAGAACGGCCGCAGGGTCATTTTGCCCGTTTTGGCGGCCCAAGGCAACGTAGAGGAATTACTACTGAAATAACTACCCAAGGGACAGCCGCGCACACAGAGGTTGCGGTGCTGGCATTTGACGCGGCCTTGTTCGAGGTGGATGGGCTGCGGGTCGGTAATGTGTGCGCAGCGGCCCTGGATGAGTTGGCGGTCGTTGTAGTGCTGTGCCACGGTCTGCTGGAGGTGTTGTTCCACGCAATTCATTTCCATGGCGGGCAAAAACTCCCCATCGGGCAACTGCGGCAGGCCGTCGCGGTTGCCGGAAATTCCGGCAAATTTCTCCACGTGGCTATACCAGGGCGCCAGATCGGCGTAGCGGATCGGCCAATCGACCGCAAATCCATCGCGGGCCGGGCCTTCAAAATCGTAGTCGCTCCAGCGCTGGGTTTGGCGGGCCCACATGAGCGAACGGCCGCCCACATGGTAGCCCCGCACCCAGGTGAAGGGTTTTTCTTCGACAAAGGGATGCGCGTCGTCGGGCACCGCCCAATGCATAGAGGCCTCGGTGTAGATGTAATGCTTACCGATGACGGGGTTTTGCTCCCGAATGGCCAGCGGCACCCGCCCGCGGTGCGGAAAATCCCAGGGGTTTTTCATGGCAGTCGGGTAATCAGAAACGTGTTTAACGTCGCGGCCGCGCTCCAGCACCAGGGTTTTCAAGCCTTTTTCACAGAGCTCCTTGGCCGCCCAGCCACCGCTGATGCCCGATCCGATGACGATGGCGTCGAATTTATTTTTCTTGTACATAATTTTGAAGATCAAGGTTTTACCGGCACGCAGCCATAATAGTGGGCCGGCGCCATTTCGTATTCCAGGTAAGTGGTTTGTACGTATTCCGAACTGGTAAAGCCCTGGATACTGAGTTGTTTGATCAGGCCATACGAATCTCTCATCACGGGGTCATCGCCTTGTTCGATGTACAGCAGCAACACCTGCTGGTGGACCAGCGGCAGATCCGCAAACGGCAGACTGAACCTCTCCCGAGCCAGTTGTTCGAGTTGTTGCAGGGTACTCGCTACCTGGTCTTGTACCTTTTTTTCATAACAATCGGCCAGCATCAGGTCCACAAAGGCCGGTATGCCCAGCGTTTTGGCGCCCGGGATACTGGATTCGGGCAGGATGGCTTCCACGACCCGGTGCAACAACTGCTGGTCGGCCGGGCGAAACGCCGTGGGCACGGCAGGCAGGGTTTGCGCCGTCCAGCCTTTGGCCCAGGCCGGCAAGGCGAGCAGTCCGCCGGCTAATGCGGCGAGGTGTTGAATGGCTTGTCTTCTTTGCATGGTCAAAATACGGGTATGCGTCAGGTCTGGCGGCTGCGTACAGCAGGCGCCGCCAAGGGCAAATGTACCCCGGCCCTACCCCATCCACAGGGGGTATTTGAAAACGATACAGGGTGTCTTTTTCACAAAAAAACCTGCCCCTCTTATCTTTTATCTCTCCTTGCTCATCGGTATACCGTCACGTCGCCCCGGAAAACAACGCTTTCCCCATCGATAAACCGCAGCACCGCGTAGTACACGTACACGCCCGGCGAAACCGGGTCACCTTTGAAGGTACCATCCCAGCCCTTGCTCAGGTCGTTCGGTTTGAAATGCTCAGCGCCAAACAACTGGTCGCCCCAGCGGTCGAAAATCCGAAAATGCTCCACCTCTTCCACATCGGGGCCGCCAAAAACGGCGAGGATATCATTCCGGGTGCTGCCGGGTTTGATGATGTTCGGAATAAACACATTTCGGGTCCGGTCCACCAGCACCAATACACTGGTACTGGCCGCACAACCGCTGGTGTCGACCACCAGGATCTCCACCCGGCTGCTGCGCAAGGGCCTGAAATGCTGGATCATGGTATCGGCGTGCAGGCTGTCCCACACCGGCTGCCAAACAATCGACTGCAAGGCCGAAAACGGCACATTGCTGTAGGCATTCAGCCGCACCGAGTCGCCCAAGGCGGCATCCACCGTCGGGCCCAGGTCGACCAGCACTTGTTGGGGTTCCTGCACGCTGAGCGGTCCGCTGGTCCATTCGCAGCCGTTGGCATCCTGAAGCGTCACCGTGTAGTTGCCGGGCGCCAGGGGCGAGAACTGTGTCTGTTGGGAAAAAGGCCCGCCGTTGAGCGAAACCAACACCGGCGGGTGCTGGCTGAGCACCGAATCCACGGCAATCCGGCCGTTTCGGTCACCAAAACAATCGACCGGCTCCACCGTGATGCGCTGGGCTACCGGCGCGGCATTGTCTACCCCCACCGTCAGGGAATCTCCGTCGGCACAGCCGGCGGCATTGGTCACCCAAAACGCGTAAATACCGCCGTGGATGGTGTTCAGTTGGACCGAATTCCCGACGGTATCTCCCTGGTACACCCAGCGATACGAAATACCGGCGCCCGTGCTGTTGCCCGAGCCGCCCAAGTTTACCGTCGGCTGGTTGCAGGTGATGGTCTTGTCCGGACCTGCATCCGCCACCGGCACCGAATGCAGGATCACCGATACCGTGGCGTTTTGGCTGAGGCAAGGCGCCAGGGCCGGCACGCTGTACCGGAATGTGTAGGTGCCCGCCGCCTGGCCGTTCGTTTGAAAAGTGCCTGCCGCAGCCTGAAAAGCGCCGGGCAGCGAGGGTTTTGCCGACGTTTCGGTCCATTGCCCGCCCGGGTCGGCGCCGCTGAGCAGGCTGGCCAGGGCCACGGTTTGGTTGGAATCGGCACAAAACTCCAGCGGCGCCAACACGGTGCCGGCCTCCACCGGGGTATTGACGGTGACGGTCGCCGTTGCCGACAAAGTCTGGGTGCAGAGCGGGAGTGTGCCGTCGCTCACCGACAAGAGGGTGTAGGACGTGGTAGTCGTGGGGGAAACCTGCACCGCTACGGGCTGCGGCCCGGTCAGTTGGACGCTGACGGGCAAGATGCCGCCGTCCAGGTAAGTGACCGTGAGCGGGTACGTGCCGGTACCGGCAATACTAAGCATCGTGCTGCTACCCTGGCAAAGTGTGGCGTCGCCGCTCAGCGTAGCGCTGGGCAGGGGTTTCCACAGCACCGGCGTGCCGGCCGCAACGTCGAGGCAGGGGTCGGAGAGGTCGACCTGTCCGGCCGGACTGTTGCCGGCTATCGCCGAAATGTAGTACGTGACGCCGGTTTGGAGGCCCGGACCAAAGGCAAAAACGGGTTGGTTGTTGGTGGCCAGGATGGTGCCGGCCGAGTTGCCGGGTTGCGTGTGGAGGATAAATTGCACGGCATCGTCTGCGTCTAATGTCCCATCGTTGTTCCAGACAACCGAGGCCGGTTGGTCAACACAAAAAACAACAGGTGTGCTGCTCGTCATCGTTCCGGCGCTGGTGGTGCAGGGGCAATGGGGGCTGCCGTTCAGGCCGGGCGCCACGCAGCCGTTGGCATCCGTGACCGATACGTTGTAGGTGCTGTTGTTGGGCAAGTCCACCGATGTAAACACATTCCCGGCGAACGTACCGGAAACGCCGGATATCGCAAACGGAGCCGTACCGCCATTGACCGAAAAACTGAGCACATACGCCGTATTAGTGCCGTTGCAGGTCTCGGAAACGCCGGCTATGGCCGGAATTTCTGAAAAAACAAGCGTCATCTCATCTGCTGCCGCGCAACTGCCGTTGGTCTCTGTCCAACGAAAAACATAGGCGCCGGGTTGACTCACCGTGACGGCGCTCGCCGGGTCGTGCAGGCCGGCAAACGCAGCCGTGCCCGGTCCTGATACCTGCACCCAGGTTCCGGAAAAGCCGGTGTTGCCGGCCGCCAAAGTGGTGGAATTTCCACAAACGGCGGTGTCCGGGCCGGCATCGGGCGCCGGGTTTTCATAAAACACCAAGGGCTGGCCCTGGGCTACCGAAAAACAAGGATCGGCGGGGTCGGGAAAGCCATTCAGGTTGTTGCCTGCTGCCAGAGAAACATAATACGTGGCGCCATAGGTCATGCCGGGCAGGAACGTGAACTGCCCCGTGTGATTTTGCGCCAAAATAACACCCAGCGCCGGGCCCGAGCCGGTATGCAACACATACGACAGGGTGTCGTTGGCATCCAGGTTTTGGCCGCCCAGGTTGTTCGGACTAATAGTGTCGCCGGCGCAGGCCTGGACCGGGCTCAGGTCGACCTGCCCGGCGCTGGTCGCGCAATTGCAATTGAACGTGCCGGTCAGGTCGGGCGACACGCAGCCGTTGGCGTCGGTGATGACAAAATTAAAGGCGGTGCCGCTGGGAATAGCCGCCGATACAAAACTTGAACCCACGACCGGTACGCCATTCACCTGGTACGGCGCCGCGCCGCCCAAAATTGGGAAACTGACCGTGTAATTTTGGTTCGTCCCATCGCAGACCCGCACAATGGCGCCTGCAGCCGGTGAAGGCTGAAACGTCAGGATGACCTGGTCGGAACCCGTGCAGCCATTTTCGCTCACCGTGTAGCTGAGGGTGTAGGCGCCAAATAAGGTGGCCGTCAGGTTGGTGGAGGCAGCCAGTGGGTCAGACAGTACGGCTGTGCCGCCTGGCGGTAGCCCTGTAAGAGTCCAGGCCCCCGTGGCTGTTCCAGGGTTGCCGGTAGCCGTCAGGCTCAGGCCGCAACCGGCCACATCCATGCCCGCATCGGCCACCGGATTGTTGTAAAAAACAACTGGCTGGCCGGCGGCTACCGACAAGCAGGGATCCGACAAATCGGGCAGACCGTTCAGGGCATTGCCCACCACATAAGAAATGTAATACGTTGTGCCATAACTCATTCCGGCGCCGAAACTAAAGGTACCCGTGGTGTTTTCGGCCAGAACAGTGCCGAGTGCCGGGCCTGAGTTGGTGTGCAGGATGTAGGCGCCCGTATCGTCGCCATCCAGCGCACCGCCCTGCTGTTGGGCCGTCACACTGTCGCCGGGGCAGGCGCTAAGCAATGGGGTATTCATCTGCCCGGCGTCGGTGGTGCAATTGCAGTCCACCAGGCCACTGACCACCTGGGAAACGCAGCCGTTGGCGTCGCTCACCTGGAAGGAATACGGTTGCCCGCCGGCGATTGGATTGGACACAAATGTATCGTTCACCACGGTTCCGCCCGGCACGGTGTAGGGCGCCGTCCCACCCAAAATGGGAAAGGTAATGGTATAGTTTTGACTTACCGGGTCGCAGGTCGATTGCACTTGTCCGATCTGCGGCGAATCGTTGAATTGAATCCGCAGCGTATCGGCATCCGGACAAATGCCATTGGTTTCTGTCCAAACAAATTGATAGGCACCGGCTTGGTTTATAGTAACCCCCGTAGCGGGCGCCGATGGATTGGTAAATATTGCCGTTCCCGGGCCGGAAAGAGTCGTCCAGGCGCCGGTACTACTGCCCAGGCTTGGCGTGGCTGCCAGGGTAAAGGTGGAATCGCAAACTGCGGCATCCGCGCCGGCTTGCGCCACCGGCACGGCATAGACCGTCACCGGGATACAATCCTGTGGCCCGTTGCCGCAGCCATTGCTGGCTACCACACAGATGTTGCCGCCTGGCGCGCTGGTCCAAGCCACTTGCAAGGTTGTGGTATTTTGTCCGGACAGGATCGAGGCCCCCGGCGGCAGCGTCCAGGTGTAGCCCGTGGCATTGGACAGTGCCGGAATGGCATATGTCCCATTGGCGCCCGCACACAAGGTGGCATCGCCGGAAAGGTCGGGTTGCGGGGGTTTGGCATTGATTTGCACCGGAATACAATTGCTTTGGCTCGTGTCGCAGGCATTGCTCACCGCCACACATAGGTTGCCGGCGGCTGCATTACCCCAGAGCACCGTGACATTGGGGCTGCCCTGTCCGCTCAGGATTTGGGCTGGCGGCGTCACCGCCCACAGGTAGTTTGCTGCACCCGCTACCGCCGGGATGCTGTACGGCGTGGTGTCGCCCTGGCAAACCGTTCCGGGGCCTTGGGGTGGTTCAGGGTTGGACAAGGTGGCTACCGAAACCGGCAGGCAGGTTTGGCCGCCGGGGCCACAGGCATTGGCGGCGGCTATGCAAACATCGCCGGCGCTGTTGCCCCAGATCACGGTGATGGTGGCGCTGCCTTGTCCAGCACTGATGGTCGCGCCCGGCGGCAGGGTCCAGGCATAGGAAGTAGCGCCATTGACCGGTGTGGCGGTAAAGGTAGTGGTTTGCCCCGGGCACAATACGGTGGGGCCCAGCACGGCGGCCGGCGCCGGCGGAAGGGTTTGACTGCCTGTAATAACCACGGAGGTGGAATCGCAACAGGTAACCAGCCCGACTGTTCGGCACACGCGCAATTGGTACGTGCCGGTGGCCGTGATGGTGGCGTTGATGGTGTTGACGGGCCCCGAAAAAGCGCCGCCGTTGCTGGCCGTCCAGAGGTAGGTCACTCCTGGGCCGGCACTGGAGCCGGTACCTTGCAGGGCGGCGGAGGTTTGCACGCAGTTGAGTTGTGGCGGCGGGTTGGGGTTGATGTTGGCCACCACGTTCATGTTGATGAGGTTCAGGGTGACGACGCTGTCGCAGCCCAGGGCATTGAGAAAGGTTTCAGTGTACTGCCCGGCGCCGCATGCGCCGGCAAAACCCGGCGTGGTGGAGCAGCCGTCGGGACAAATCGTTTCGTTGATGGTTTTAAAACTCGGTTGGTTGACGGTCAGGTACAGCGTAGCCGTGTAGGGGCAGCCATTTTGCATGAGCGTCTGGGTGTAAGTGCCGGTTTGGCAGTAGTCCTGGTTGTGAAAAGAGAAGCAATCGGGGGCACAAATGGTTTGAAATTCTTCCTCATCCGGGGGCAGGGGTTTGATGGTGACGTTGACGCAGTTGGTAGTGATTTTTCCACAAAACGGCGGCTGGGAGGAGTTGAGTTGAGTGCTCAACTGGGTGATCGTCAGCGCACCGTTTGGCGCAGGAATATTTCCTTCCGTTGCCAGCAGGTAGGACATCCCGCACACGGTGTAGGTGCCCGCCGGGTAGCCTGTCAGATCGGCATCCGGCTCGTAGCCCTGGATGATGCCGCCAGCGCCGGCCACCACATAGGTGTAGCCGTATTCTGCAGCCGGTGGTGCCACGTTGGGTGCTGCGTAGGTGGGCGGCAGGTTCAGGTCGAGCGAAGGGTCGCCCTGGCAGGCCATGAGGTCGCTTTGCAGGAGGTTGCCGGCATTGGCGGCGCAGGAAAAACAATTGATGCCGCTGGGGTCGCAGAAAATGATTTCATAATCGACCAGGTTGCCCACGTCGTTGGCCTGGCCGTCGGTCACGGTGAGGGTCCAGGTACCGTTGACGGGGCCGGTAAAGTTTTGCAAACAGCCATTGAAGGGGTAATAGCTCCCGGTGTAGGCGTTGCCGCCGCCCCAGGGCTGGTTGCTGTTCCAGGTATTGGCGAAGCCGGGGTCAGGGCTTACGGGTTCGCCACAGGGCAGAAACGTCACATCCCAGGTAGTCCCGGCATTGCCGTTGGTGGTGCAGAATTGCCCAATCGGGCCTACCAAGGTAACGACCTGTCCCGAGGGGGAGGTCAGAGTGATGGAAATATCGCAGATGGCCGTATGGTCAAAATGCAGCACTACGCCGCATACGCCCTGGCCGCCTTGCCCCAAGGTAGGGTTGCTCGCGTTTTGGACATTGATGTAAAACGGCCCGACAAACAAGTCTGGCATAAATTGCGGGCAGTTGGTACACTCGCAGCCGCCGCCTTGCCCGCGCAACAGGCTCAAACCGAGCAAGGTACTGGCAAACAAGGTGAGCAGAATTCGTTTCGATGGGAAAGCAAGTAGCAATTCGATCATGAGTTGGCGGATGAATGGTCCAGAAACAAATGTAGCGGCAATTTTCAGCCGGAAGGAACGGAGTTCCGGCAAAAGCGCCAAGCCTGTGTTTCAAGAGCCATTCATCGGCCAACTCGCTGCCAATCCAATTCTGCCAGGGCCGGCGCCAAGCGGTGTACCATCCGGGGCAGTTTGTATCCCCGTACCACAGGCGGCCAAACCGGGCTACGCTATTCTACTTTCCCTGCTTTGGTATAAATACTCCACAAGTGTAAATCGACCGAAACACCTGCGCCAAAGCGCCACAAGCGGGGCCGGGTGCTCCCAATCTGAATGGTTGAGGGCCCTACCTGGGCGCCGGCATGGATCGAAAGGGGGCTGTTTTTAAAACCCAGGTTCAGGAAAAGGCCGGGAGCAATGAAGTTTTTCCACTCCAACTCCGGCAACTCGGCATTCTGATCCACCAGCCGCAGGGCCGTGATGGCGCCCACATCCAACACGGGCACAAAAACGGTGTAAGAAATTTTTTGCTTTTTCAATTCCGGTACGAGGCGACTGCCCGGGCCATTTTTGTTGCCGGAGAAGGAAACCGCCAGGCCCAGCGGCGCCGTGAGCCCAAATGTATTGAACATAGTCTTGTTGTTGACCCCCGCTTCATATTGCTCCCGGCCGGCAAACAAGCCGGGAAACGAGGTGATGGAAACCGTTAGCGGGTGGCTGCGTTTCAGGCGGTAATTGCCTACCGGATCGGCCGCTTGTTCGAGCGCCTCCAGGAGTTCCTCTTTGGTTTTGGCATCGATAAGGTTTTGGGCAAAAGACAGGTAGCGGAAAAACTCCTCTGTATTGCCCGTTGGCAAACCAGTCATCGAATCGACAAACGAAATCGCCAGCGTGCCCGCCGCCACAAATTCCTTTTCCAAGATATGCCGGCGGATCGACAGGACCTTCCGCACGCTTTGCAGGGCTTCCGAACTGGCCGCCGCTCCCCCACCCTGGCAGGCCATCACGAAGTTGAGCAGCCGTTCGCTGAGGCTCAGGGCAGCCTCCACGGGATGTGCTTCGGGGTCAAGTTTGTCCTGCAAAAGCGCCAGGTCATTGATCAGGCCCAGGGCCTGGTAAATAAGGTCTACGATTTGTTGGGTCCGCCCGCTGTTGATCAAATTGACCAGGCTGACGCCGCCCAAGGAATGTCCGGCAAAAAACGCGCGCTCTTTTCGGTAAAGCAGCCCGGCAAACAGATAGATCGTTCTTGGGTTTTGCAGGTCTTTGGTGTTGTTGGTCCAGGGCCCATGGGGTGCATTGATGCGCAGGTGATCCGAGATGAGCGCGCCCAGTTGGAGCAGCGTCAGGGCATCGGAAGAGGCCGTTGCTGGCAGCGCATAGTCGTAGTTGCCAACGCGGTGGATGATACTGGCTGGGTCGCTGTTCTCTTTTGCGCTGTTGAGGGCTTCCAGGAGGGCCATCCCGAGTACATACCGGGTGGTTCCGGCGGGAGATGCACAAATGGTGTCTCGGTATTTTTGCAGGATCTCGGGGGTGTGCAGTGTCAGGTTGTTCAAATCCTCGAACAAATTTTGCCGCAGGCCGGACAGCAGGTTTTTGTAATCCAATACCTGGTTTTGGCCCAGTGTTACCAAAAATCGCCGTGTTTCCGGCAACAGAATCTGAAAATCATCAAAACGTGGGTCCTGTAAGGTTGCCCGGAGCCTGTCCAGGTAAGCCAGGTTGAGTTCGTCCGTCAGGCGCTTGGCGATGAGCGAAGCAATGGCGTCGAGTGCCGTGGTGGGGTCGAGGATGCCGGCGGGTAGCGCTGCGCTTTGGGGGGCTGATTTAAAAGCCGTTTTCGGATCTTCTTCTTCGGCAAGGTCTTTCGAAAGGCTAAGAGGTAGTACTTGCGTTAAAAAATAGTTTGGATCCAACCGAATGTCAGAGAGAATGAGGGCATAATCATTGTCCACACAAGCCTGACAATTTTGACCCACTCCATAGTATTTGCAGAGAATCGAATTTACCACTTCCACCTTGTTTTGGTCGATGGCGTTATTCAGGGCGATGGCGTCGTTGAGCACGCTTTGTGGGCCGGCTGTGAAACAGGCTTGTATCGATTTCAATTGTTGACCATAAAAAAATACGGGGCTCAGCAAGCCGAGCAAAAGACATAGCGTTTTCATAGGAAATTGAGTTTAGGATGGAATTTGAACATTGAGTTTATCCAATACAAGTTTAATCGGCAGGGCGTAGGTGAAGGTATTGTCGGCGCCAACGACCAGTCCCAGGGCATGCCCTTCGGCATCGTAGAGCACGGCGCCGGAATCGCCGCTTTGCGTGAGCGGCCCAATGGCGGAAACCGATTCTACCACAATCATTTCGGAAAAGGACAACAGTCCGTCGTCATATTCCACCTCTACGGGCTGTGTGGCTGCGTGTTGCACCAGCCGGCCGGTGTATTCGCGGATGCCATTGTGCCGGTTCAGGCGCAGCGAAACACTGATTTGGTTAGCAGCATCTGTTTCCGTAAGGATCCGCTCGGGCAACAGCGACATAGAACGATACAAGGTGTTTTCCTGATCCTGTGGCGACACGGGGCCCAGCAGCACGCAATCAAACCCGTCGCCGAGTGCAATTTCGGCTGCCGGCGCCTGCACATCGGGCTCGATCGTGTATTTTCTGGTTTTAACGGCCGGTTCATCAAATTGACAATGACGGTCGGTCACCACGTGCGCACAGGTCAGTACGTAGTGCGCCCCGGCTTCCGGCCGCTCCACCAGGCAACCATAGGTGCCAAACGTGCGCGCTTTTTTATCGAGTACGCGCTTGCCTGGCTGGCCCTGGGCCTGAATTTTACCCAGCTTGTCGATCACTTTGATGCGTACGGGCGTTTTGCTACCGGTCAAGGGCAGGCTGGGCGGCAGGTTTTTCCGGTTGTCATCGATGAGGTAGATCACCGCACAATGGGCATAGGCGCCGTCGATCAGTTCATATCCCGGCGTAATGATCCGAATGTTTGGGTTGTCGCGGCGCAGCCAGGCTTCGTTTTGCTGGATGGCCAGGCGCACCTGCTGGGGATCTGTAGTTTGCAGGTAAGCGCTGAACTGAGCGGCCGATTCGAGTTGTTCCAGGTCCACATCTCCCCAACGGCGGCGTACGTTTTTACTAAACAACAGCAAATCCAGCATATCATGCCAGAATTTGGAGCCAAAACTGAACAAAAGGCTAAACCCAAACACGACCAGCGTTGCGGGCACATTGGATTCGGCGTTGGGCTTCAAACCTTTTATGGCATCAATAATCTGTTGTTGAAACGATGCGGCAATAAGCATTCCGCATAGAATACTCAGTAGGAGAATAATCCGTTCGCGGATGGTCTCCAGTTCGGGATCGGTTTGTTTCAGGTGCAAATTTCGCCAGACAAAGGCAGATTTCCGTTCAGGTGTCAGCGGCGCCCTTGGACTCCAAAAATCGAGTAGAAAAGGGATATACAATTTAAGTATATTGGACAGCCGCTCACTTACCATAGACAAGGCAAATACCAGGGCTACTACAGGAATAAAATGATCCAAATTAACCATATGCTTTTTTATATAAAGGTGATGTAATGCAAAACCATGTTCAGGACAGCCGGCCAGCGACAGAGGAGGTGTTGATAGAGGGTCCGCCCGCTCCGCACCGGTGCGAACGGGCCCCTGCTTGTTGGGGAAATTAGCCGCAGGATGAGCACTGAACGTCCTGATTGCATTTCAAGACGAAGCAAAGTTATTATATAAAATTTATAGAAAAAAAGCAAGAACCAGGCACGAAGCCCAGCGACGCGGCAGACTCCCTAAAATTGGTAGGGCCATCCGGAGGCAAATCCGGTCAACATAAGAGCCGGGTGGCAAAAACAACAAAAAAGGATCACTTTTCCGTTTTTTTTCACTGCGAAGCGCCTACCTCTACTACCAAAAAAAATGTACACGACTGAATACAAGTCGGGCGGTATATAAGCATTGGCCTATGCTACACGATGATACCGCTGCGGAGGGCCATGGCTACAAGGCCTTGTAAGGTGGTTACCGACAGTTTTACCTTTGCATTATCCAGGTGAAAATTGGCGCCGTCAAAACCGATCTCCATATGTGCAGCTACTTCTTTTACTTTTTTATCTTCCGATAATAAGTAGATGGCCTGGATTTCGCGGGTGGTCAGGTGGAAGCGGTTGCCTTCCCGCATGTTTTTGACGATCATTTCCCGAACAGAAGGCGGGAGCTCCGCTGCCATATCGGGGTGAATTACCGACTCGCGGATACATTCCAACCAGGTATGCGGTTCGCTCTTTCGCAAATAGGCTACCGCACCGGCCTGAAAGGAGCGTTTCACCTTGTTGAGTATCGCTTTGTCGTTGTCCATATCATCACCGACCAGCATAACTATTCGTAGCGCTGGGAATTTTTTCATAATCCGTTTGGTCAGTTCTATGCCAAAGTCATCCGGGCGCCCCACCAGATCGAAAGAGAAGTCCATCAGAACCAATTTCGGGTTCGTAGCCTCAATGGTCTCCAGCAAGTCTTCTATGTCTTCTTCCTCCCGGACATCGCCAAAGCGGCCCACCAGTTCATATTGCTTGGGAAAGGGTTCAAAAAAATTGGAGATCGAGTCAAGAAACTGATCACTATCGTCTACGGCAAATAATTTAATCGGATCGGCTTGCATAGTTTTTGGTTTAGCGTGGATTTTTTAGGAATTCGCCTGAGCCTCGGAAGAGGCCAGGAAAGAAGGAACTTTGATCTGAATTTGTGTACCCTGACCGGGGCTGGATATGATCCGGCAAGTGCCATTCATCTCCCGCGTATGGTCGTTGATATCAACCAAGCCTTCGGCGCCCTTGCGAACATGCTGAGGATCAAAACCTTTCCCGTCGTCTTCAATATCCAGCACCAGGTAATTGCCCTCTACCTCAAAAGCAATAGTGGCCTGCCGGCAGCCGGCATGGTTGCGAATATTACTGAAAGCCAGGTTGACAATAATTTCCATGTGGTGCGCCACGGCGTTGGACAGCGGATAGCCGCCCGCATCGTCGAGGCTGGAGAAGTGCCGCACGGTCATCATGGCGGCATCTTCGGCGCATTCGTGCATTTCGGCCGCGAAGGCTTTCAAGGTAATAGGCCGGCCCATGTTTTCCAGCGGTTCATTGATTTTGCGCAGGAGTCGGTTGATCATGCGTTTGAAGCGCAGGAATTGTTCCTGCGGAATAGCGCCTGTGGCACTCTCCTGGAGGTTGCTCTCAATATATGGCAACATCGTATGTACGCTGTCTTTGATCACTGAATGCCGGATGCGGCGCAGTTTTTCTTTTACATTGAGCAGTTCTTCCCGGGTATGGAGGGCTTCTTCCTGAAGCCGTAATTTTTGTTCTTTTTCCAACATCTTGGCGGCCCGTTCTTTCACGAGCCGGGTCAACAGGATTATCGCGATCAGCAAAGCCAGAATAATAGTAGCCGACAACACATTCCGGAATTTAAACTGATTCCGGCTGGCTTCGTTGTACAAAATACGTTGGTCAATCACATCGCCCAGGTTTTCGCCCGGCACAACGTTTTTGTTCAGGTTGATGCGCGCGTGGTGGTAGGCCTGCCGGGCGTCTGCAAATTGTGCGGCAGAGCCATGCAATTCCCCCAGGTTGAAATAGACATATGCCAACGCCAGCGAATCTCCTGCCTGCTGGTACATGGCCTTTGCCTGTTCAAAATACTCCCGCGCGGCTTCCAGATCATTCTCATGCAAAGCCACCACCCCCAAGCCTTCCTGGGCCTGCCCGATGGCTGTACCGTCGTCCAGTTGAATACCCAGCGCCAAGGCTTGCTGGAGGTGATGCCTGGCCGCTGCATAATCACCTTTCTGGATCAAGCGTTTGCCAAAGCCATATTCCGCATCAATCCAGCTCAGGGTATCCTTTTCCGGTATGCGCTGGATCAGGTCGATTGCCAGGCGGTTCATCGCAATAGCCTCCTCCAGGCGGTCGCCCTTTTCACCGAGCACGTTTGCCCAATTGTTGCAGGCCCGAAGCAACTGATTTTCGCTGCCCGGAATCTGCCGGTACAAGGCTATCGCTTTTTGCGAACAGGCCTCTGCATCTTCAAAATTGTACATGCCCAGGTAGGCACTGGACATATTGTTGTACACGCTGGCAACCCCGGCAGAATCAAAGAGCTCCTTACGGATTTGCAAGGCCTTTTCATAGGCGCCGAGGGCTTCGTCATATTGTCCCAAGGCGCGCAGGCACCGGCCGATTTCAACCTGGCAACGCCCCTGCTGCGAGCGATATTTTTGATCGTCCTTTTGGGCCAGCGACAGCGCACTACGTGCAAGTTCCAGGGCATGGCCATAATCACCGCTGTTTTCCTGTAATACGATCGATCGATCGATCAGCGAATCAATCGGGTGGGCTGAAAAAAGAAACGGGATCCAAAGGAAACAAAATGCCGGCAGCCAGGCCTGTGTTTTCATGGTGGTCTGTGATTTGGACCTAAAGGTAATCGTTAGCAACAAAACCATGAAATGTCCCCTTCTTTCAACCGGGCAAGTCAAAAAAAGGGGACTGCCGACATCTATCCCTCTCACAGCCGGATAAGACCGCTGGGGTGTGTGTCCGAACTTCTGTTCCGCAATTTACCTTTTTTCACTGGTGCTGTTGGAGCCGGATCAGCGGTAGCGTTGTGTGCTACTGTTACTTCGAAATACCCGACAATCAGGTTGTTGTCCAGATACGTGATGTTGTTGGCATGGATATGGTCAGGGTCAACTTTTGTTTGAGTGCTGGCAGGATTGTCGTACAGTTCTACCCGTTGCAGGCAATTACCCGGTATACTGGCGGTATTCGAGCCCGGTTGGTCTGCACTGTTATAACTCATGCCTGACAAGGGAATAAAGCAACGCGGTGCAAAGTCAGGACTGTTCGGAGTAGGGTCTAAAATTTCTTCGTTCGGGTTGGTCAGGTATATATGGGGGCAATTGTAGGCAACAGGTCCTGTCGGGGCGTCTTTTTTATCCGTGTCTTTTAACGAAATAGCCAGTTTATACTTCGGTTTGGCGTCCGGGTTAGCTACTGTAGCCTTGTTGTCTATCTGTATGCTGATACTGGGGTCCTCTTCGATGATGTATTCTTTAGCCCAGGCATTGACCAGCGTAAGCGTCGGCAGGTTGAAGGGCAGGCGTGTATAAAAGAAATCGGCGTCTGGTGTATTGGTGCCGTCAACTATGGTACACAACACCAGCAGGGCATCCGGGTCGCTGCTAAGCACAACCTTGGTGCCGGCCAACAAGGGAATATAAAGGAACAGGGTGTATTGTATTTCGGCGGTTCCTTTGGTCAGGTAGATATGTGGTGCGTTATACCGCACTTTTGGAATTGCAACTGGCATATGAAAGGGAGAATTTTACATGAAAAAATAAATTTGGAAATCAGCAGGCTCGGAATCAAATCCGTTGAATGGCTTCCCACACCACCTCCAATCGTTGACATTCCTGGCCATCCCCGCTCTTCGGATTGGGTATTTTTTGTTCGGGTTTGACGTCCAGGCAATTCGTGCCGGGCTTCATTTCCAGTTTTCGTGTTCCCCGGATATAAATGCCCAACAGTTCATGGGTTTCCGAATCAAATACCGGAGAGCCGGAGTTTCCGCCCAGCAGCGCCAGGTTGCACTCGAAATACGGATACGTCTTCGGCGCGTGAATGATATCACCTTCATACGAAACCTTCATCGGCAGGCTCAGACCATGACCAATGCTATAGACTTGCTTTTCTTTTATTTCTTTTGTCCGGAATAACGCATTGTAAGCCTTGATATCTGTCGGAAGTACCACAGGCCTGACGGATGTGGCCTGGGCATTCGGATTGACCGGCACTACTTTCACCACGGCAAAATCGGAGCCCATGTCCGAAAAATAGTATTGTGCAGCACTCAGTTTGTGGTTATTCAAAGGGGCCAATTTGTACACTTGAGATTCAGATACTTCTATTCCATTTCGGTAATCGCCAGGTTGCTGTATGCAAATACCGTGTACAAACCGGATGTCCTCCAAGGCCACCCTTGATAAAAGCAGCACATGTGCCGCTGTGGCGATCACGTTGGGCTTAACGAAAAACCCTGTACCAAAGGCGTCTGCCGAATGTTGTCGGGCATAGGCCGTGTTCGGACACATCTTTATCCCATTGCCCAGTTCCCGGGAACCGAGCGGCGCAGACCGCACCCGAAATACACCTGGTTTGCCCGGAATTACTTCCAAGGCCTTGGCCTCCAGGACCATGACAACGCTTTGCATATTCTCCTCCATCTTGGCGAGATAGGCATCGCTACTTCCAGGAGCCGAGCCCCTGCGCGCATGTTCCTCCCGGAAAAGTGCCGCCACTTCATAAAATTCAAGGCGGTGCGTACCATCGGCTGCTTCCTCCCGAATCAGGTTGATCAGCGCAGCTTTGTTTTCCGCCATAGGCGAAAAATACTGCGACATTAAATTGATATACTTTTCAGATGCTATCATAAAGGGATAAATTAGTTTTGTATACTGGGATGTTTCCGACAATGGTTGAATGATGGGGCAAAAGTACCCGGTTCCCAAGGCAAGCACAACTACCCCCAATCTGAACTACCAATATTAGTAGGGTATATCCCAATGGTATCCCAAATAAAAAAACCGTCATTCCCAATCAGGAATGACGGCCAGAAGCGTCTATTTCGATCAGCCGTTCATGAAACCGGCCATAGCAAGGGCTATTGCTTCGTAAAATGCACAATATCCGTGTCGCCGTTGCCGCCGCTCGTATGTTCGAAGTGCATAAAATTGTCATTTTTCTGGATGATCAGCCAATCTTCTTCCAACTCGGATAAGGCACTCGGCACGCTGCCGTTGAAGAAGATACAGAATTTATTGGCGCTGTCGTCGCAGTTGGTCGACCAGGTGCCCGCCCAGGTTTGGCTGCCGTTGCTGGCCGAAAGGCTGCCGTCTGAATTGAATTCAAAGGTATAACTGCTGTAGTTGCTGCTTTCGTCCTGTTTGTCGAAGAAATACGACACTTTCCAGGTACCCGCAGCAGGTGGGTTGTTGCCACCCGGTGTAGAATTATCGTCGCTGCCTTTGCCGCAGGCAAAAGCGAACAACAAGCCGGTCAGGAGGATCAGGAGACGCGAATGAAAAACCAGATTACGTGTTTGCATGATGTTTGTGTGTTGGGAATGATGAAGCGATGAACAGACCCAAAGGTGCAGCACACTCCTCCCTTCCAGCAACTAAACCTGACCGAACCGGTGGAACAACTGCGCCGGCCGGTAAAAGCGGTAGTTGAACAGGCAACCTAGAGTGCCCGTTCAGCACCAGGACGCGCCTCCATCGCCCTGAATGATCAAACCGAAAGTCCACAATTACCTCCACCGTCCCAATTCAGCACCTTCAACCACATTGGCCTCATTCAAGCACATTGGCCACATTTAACCAAGATAAACGGCCCTAAAGGGCCTTGACCCGGGCGGCGTAAACGCCGCGCTACCTGCATTCAACCACATTGGCCACATTTAACCAAGTTAAACGGCCCTAAAGGGCCTTGACCCGGGCGGCGTAAACGCCGCGCTACCTGCATTCAACCACATTGGCCACATTCAACCAAGTTAAACGGCCCTAAAGGGCCTTGACCCGGGCGGCGTAAACGCCGCGCTACCTGCATTCATACAATTGGCCTCATTCAACCACATTCAACCACATTCACCCACATTGACCACATTCACCCATATTGGCCACATTCATCCAATTGGCCACATTAAAAAAATTGGCCACATTAAAATTTGGGTCACATTAAAAAACCTATTTTTTCTCCGGGTAGACAAAAACATAGTCTCCGGAGCCCACTTCCACCACTACCCCACTCCCCTCCTGCCGGGCCTTGGGCAGCACGGCACGCAGCGATTTGCCGCCTTCCTGCACGTCTTCCAGCCGGGCTTTGGGCAGGTAAATAGTCGCCGTGGTGTTGATCGGGATGCGGGTTACGATCTTCAGGGTTTGACCCTGTCGCTCCCAGCCGGAAGCGACCAACCCATACTGGCTTTCGTAGGAGGCCTGCGCAAAATCCAGTTTTGCCGTCGGCTGGGGCTGAATCCGGATGTGCCGGTAGCCGGGCGAGCCGATTTCCAGGCCAGCCACCACGCGGTACATCCAGTCGCCGATGGCGCCATAGGCATAGTGGTTGAAGGAGTTCATGCCGGGGTCCTGAAAGGTACTGTCGGGTTTGATGCCGTCCCAGCGTTCCCAAATGGTGGTGGCGCCCAGTTTGACCGGGTACAGCCACGAAGGGTACGATTCCTGGAGCAGGAGTTCATAGGCCAGATCGGTTTGCCCGTTGCTGCTCAGCACATGACACAGGTATGGGGTGCCCAAAAAGCCGGTAGACAAATGGTTTTTCCGCTCCCGGATATCCTCCACCAGGTATTGCACGGCCTTGGGGCGTTGCGGCTCTGGCAGCAGGTCAAACATGAGGGCGAGTACGTAGGCCGTCTGCGAGTGCGACACCAGGCGCCCCGTGGCAGTGAGGTATTCCCGCTGGAAGGCCTCGCGGATATGACGGCCGAGCACCTGGTAGTAGACCTCATCCTCCGTTTTGTCGAGCACCCGCGCGGCTTGCTGCAGCAACTGGGTGGAGTAGGCAAAAAAAGCGGTGGCGATCAGGTCGCGGTCGGTGTGGCCATCGGCTTCGCTGGCCTGGTGCGGCGCCGGGCGGTAAAACAGCCAGTCGCCAAACACGCTGCCGTTTTTCCAGATCAGGGATTCGCCGGATTGCCGGAGTTGGTATTCGACCCAGGCTTTCATGCTGGGGTACTGGGTTTCGAGCAAGCGTTTGTCGCCATACACCTGATACATCGTCCAGGGCAGGATGGTGGCCACGTCGCTCCAGCCGGCGCTGATGCCTACTTTTTCACTGTTGGGTTTGTTCAAAATATCGGGGATCACCCAGGGAATGGCGCCGTCGGCGCGCTGGTCTGCAGCGATATCGGCGGCCCATTTGGTGTAAAAAGCCGCCACGCCCATGTTGAAGGCCGCCGTTCGGCAAAACGCCTGCGCATCGCCGGTCCAGCCGAGGCGCTCGTCGCGCTGCGGACAGTCGGTCGGCACGTCTACGAAGTTACCTTTCTGGCCCCAGAGGATGTTGTGTTGCAATTGGTTGAGCAGCGGGTTCGAGCACTCGAAACTGCCGTTCAGCGGCATGTCCGAGTGCACCACGATGCCGGTCAGTTGTTCGGGTGTCGGTTCGCCGGGCCAGCCTTCCAGCCGCACATAGCGGAAACCCATGAAGGTGAACCGGGGCTCGTAGGTTTCCGGGCCGCCGCCTTTCAGGGTGTACTCCAGCCGGCAATCGGCTTTGCGCAGGTTTTCGGTGTAAAAATTCCCGGCTTTGTCGAGCACCTCGGCATGACTGATCCGGATCACCGTACCGGCCGGGCCCTGCACGCGCAGGCGCATCCAGCCGACCATGTTTTGGCCCAGGTCGGCCACGAGTTCGCCTTTGGGTGTCCTGAAAATCCGCACCGGTTTGATTTCCTGTATTTTACGCACCGGCACACCGGCGCTGGCGATGAGCTCGGCGCTGGGTTTGGCCCCGATTTGAGCGGCGGGCCAGGCGCTGTCGTCGAAGCCGGGCATGTCCCAGCCCGGCAGTTCGCGGCGGGCGTCGTAGTGTTCGCCATTGTAGATATCGGTCATGCGAATGGGGCCATCCTGCCAGGTTTTCCAGGTATTGTCCGTCGCGATCCATTCGTCGGTGCCATTGGTGTACTGAACATGGATCTGACACAGCAGGCCCAGTTTTTTGCCATAAAAACCCCATTGAAACACCCAGCCCAGGGTGCCCCGGAACCAGCCGTCGCCGAGGTAGGCCCCGGCGGCGTTGTCGCCGGTTTTAAGCAGGCTGGTGACGTCGTACACCTGGTATTGCTGGCGTTTGTTGTACGCCGTCCAACCGGGGGCGAGCACTTCATCGCCTACTTTTTGGCCATTCAGGTACAGTTCGTAGAGCCCGTGCGCGCTGACGTAGGCTCTGGCGCTGGCTATTTTTTTCCGGAGGGAAAAGGATTTGCGAAACATGGGCGGCGGGGCAAAACGCTCGCGCTCGGCGGCCGTTTCGATCCACTGCGCCCGCCAGTCTTCCGGCGCCAGCATGCCCATTTCCCAAAACGCTGTGGGGCTCCAGTCGGAGGCGCGGCGTTCGTTGTCCCACACGCGGACCTGCCAGAAATAGCGCTTGCCCGATTCGAGGGCCGGGCCGGTGTAGGCTTGCTGGACCGACTCGCCGGAGGCGATACGGCCGGAGTCCCAGAGAATGGTTTTGCCGTTGAATTCGGCGGCGCTGGACACCCGGATGGAATAGGCGGTTTGCAACACATTCCGGCCCGGGGCCGTCAGTTTCCAACTCAAGCGGGGCTGTTGAGTGCTGATGCCCAGGGGATTGGTTTTAAATTCGCAACTCAGGCTGCCCACGGTTAGGGGTTGGGCGGCAACGATCAGGCAAGGCAGCAGGAACAGCAGCGGCAGCAGTTTTTTCATACAATTCTCCATAATTCAGTGGTGAACTTGTTTCCCGGAAAGAGATTGTTCTTGAGGCGGTGAATATCACTATATTTGTTGGCAGAAACTGAAATCAAAGCGCATTACCTGATGAAAACCCGACTGCTCCGTGTCTTGCCGGCTCTGCTCTGCCTGTTCGTTCAAACCCTGCTCTCTGGCCAGGCGCCGCCGCTGGCCTCTGTTTTTGATTACCTGACCCGGGATGAAAGCGCCCGTATCCAGTTGGATATGAACCTGGATTCCTTGCTGCTGTTGCGAAAAACCGGCACCTATATTCCGGTAAAAGTGACCGGCCCGGACGGGCGGCCCCTCGACGCCGAAATCCGGCCCCGCGGCCGGTACCGCCGCATGAAATGCGATATCCCGCCCATTAAAATTAAATTTTCCAAAGCCGCCCTCGCAGCCGCCCAACTGGATACCCTGAACGAGATCAAGGTGGTGTTTCCCTGCTCCGACAGTACCGAAAACCTGGACCTGGTGCTGCGCGAATATTTTGCGTACCGGATGTTTGAGCACCTCAGCCCCCGCTACTGTTTTCGCGCCCGCTTGATCCAGTTGAGCATCATGGATCCGAAACGGCCGGCGCCGCTGAACATTCCGGCCTTGCTGGTCGAACACGACGAGGAGGTGACGGCGCGGCTGAAGGGCCGGGTACTGGAAGAATGGGGCATAAAAACGGAACGGGTACAGGCCGACCAGGCCGCCTTGCTCGCCGTGTACCAATACCTGATCGGCAATACGGATTGGGACATTACGTCCATGCGCAACGTCCTGCTGGTGCAGGCAGAAGGTGTGGAAAAAGTGCTGACCATCCCGTATGATTTCGATTTTGCGGGCTTGGTCAATGCGCCGTATGCCTCGCCCAGTTCGGAGAGCAAACTCCGCAGCGTGCGGGACCGGTTTTTGATGGATATGGGGCTCGACCGCAAACTCATGCGACAGGCCACCGAAGCCGTCATCGCCGCCCGGGCCGATCTGATGCGCTTGTGCAGCTCGCCCCAGTTGTCGGCCCAGGCGCAAGCCGAGGTAGTGCAGTTCATGGACCGATTCTTCGATGCCGCCGGCCAGTACCGCAACCTGCCGGAGGTGTTGAAATTGTCGGACAAGTAAGCCGCCTCCCGGCTACACCAATATTTTGTTGCTTGCTCCCCCTCGTAATTTCCCGCTTCCGCGCCGAAGCCGGTTTTGGCAAGGTACCCAAACGGGTAAAAATTCGACAGAACTCGTCGGTTTCGCGCGACTATTCTGGTTTTTACGCTATACTTGCACCCGGAAAGTCGACACCACGATTTCACGACTTTATTCCGCCTAGCCAGGATGAATCCAAATTTTTTTCGTTTTTTTTTAATAAAAACGCCCTTCCCTATCCTTTGTCCTATTGACGAATCGTATGCTCGTTATCCTACAAACCGTGTTCTGCGCCATGCGGAATGGGCGTATTGCAATTGAAAATCACCAACCTAATTCAATTTGTATGAAGTATTTTAAACACAAACCATTTTTCGCCCTGCTAGTCGTCATGCTACTGGGCAGCAGTTTTGCCTTTAGCCAAAGGCAAATCAGCGGCACGGTGGTCGATATCGAGACCGGGGAGCCGCTCATCGGTGCGAGTGTTCGGGCCGTGGGCGCCAACGCTGGCGCCATTACCGACGTGGAAGGTAAGTATTCCTTCCAGGTACCGGAAGGAGTCACCCAGATTGAGGTGTCGTACACCGGATTCGGTGGCCTGACGCTGGATATCGGCGCCGGCAACGTAGTGGACGTCCGGATGGCTCCGGGTATCGCCCTTGAAGAAACCGTGATTATCGGTTACGGTACGGTCAAGAAGGAAGACGCCACGGGCTCTATCCTGGCTGTACAAAGCAAGGATTTCAACAAAGGCGCCCTTAGTTCGCCACAGGAACTGATCGTCGGCAAGATCGCCGGTGTGGCCGTGACGCCCAATGCCGATCCCGGCGGCGGCGCCACCATCCGCATCCGCGGCGGCTCTTCGCTCAGCGCGTCCAACGACCCGCTGATCGTGATCGACGGCGTGCCGGTGGGCAACGAAACAGTATCCGGTGCGCGCACCGGCCTCAACGTGATCAACCCGAACGACATCGAAACCTTTACGGTGCTCAAAGACGCTTCCGCCACGGCCATCTACGGCTCGCGGGCATCCAACGGGGTCATCCTGATCACGACCAAAAAAGGTTCGCTGAAGCGGAAAATCGGTGTGGAGTACAACGCCAACGTGTCGTTCGGCCAACGCATCAAGGAAGTGGACGCGCTGAATGCCGATGAATTCCGTACCCTGATCCGCGACTACTATGACGACAACCACCCGGCACAAACCCTATTGGGCAATGCCAACACAGACTGGCAGTCGCAAGTGTACCAAACGGCTTTTGGCCACGACCACAACCTGGCCGCTTCCGGCGGTGTGGGCCAAATTCCGTACCGCGTGTCGCTGGGCTACACCGATCGCAGCGGTGTCATCAAAACCGACGAGTTCAACCGCCTCACCGGCGCCCTGAACCTCTCGCCCGGTTTCCTGAACAACACCCTGCAAGTCAACCTGAACGCCAAGGTGATGAAAAGCAAAAACCGGTTTGCCAACAGAGGCGCCATCGGTTCGGCTATTTTCTTCGACCCCACCCAGCCAGTGTACGACCAAAACAGCCCCTACGGCGGCTATTTCACCTATGTGAACGCCGTTGACGGCACGCCCAACCCGCTGGCCTCGGCCAACCCGCTGGCGCAACTGGAACTGCACGACGACAAATCGGACGTCACGCAGTTCATCACCAACCTGCAAGTAGACTACCGCTTCTGGTTCCTGCCCGACCTGCGCGCCAACCTGAACATCGCGTTGGACAAATCGGATAGCGAAGGCAGCATCTTCGAACCTGCCACCTACTCGCGCGCCTTCGTCAACGGCGGGTACGACAAAAAATACACCCAGGAGAAAGAAAACAAAGTGCTGGAATTCTACCTGAACTATGTGAAATCCATCGGCAACTCCAAACTGGACCTGATGGCCGGTTACTCCTGGCAGCATTTCTTCTTCGACAACTACTCGGTGGCTAAAAACATCGCCGGCGACAAAATTCTGGAAGCAGAAATCCTCAACCCGCGCGAATACTTCCTGGTCTCCTTGTTTGGCCGTGTCAACCTGAGCATCACCGACCGCTTCCTGCTGACCGGTACGCTGAGAAGAGACGGCTCCTCGCGTTTTGCCTCCGACAACCGCTTCGGTTTGTTTCCCTCGGCTGCTTTCGCCTGGAAAATCGTCAAAGACCGTCCGGGCTCGTTCAACAGCCTGAAACTCCGCCTGGGCTATGGCGAAACCGGCCAACAAGACATCGGCGACAAAGACTACTACCCGTACCTGGCACGCTACCAGAAAAGCACGGAATCCGCGCAATACCAACTGGGCAACCAGTACTACTACACGCTGCGCCCGAACGGCTACGACGCCAAAATCAAGTGGGAACAAACGGCGACCTACAACGCCGGCCTCGATTTCGGCTTCTTCGACAACCGCCTCAACGGCTCGGCTGAAGTGTACCTGCGCAAAACAAGCGACCTGCTCAACTTTATTCCGATCCCTGCCGGCACCAACCTGACCAACTTCATCTTCACCAACGTAGGTGACCTGGAGAACAAAGGGGTAGAACTGTCGCTGAACACACTGCCCATCAAACGCCCCAACTTCAGCTGGGAAGTAGGCGGCAACGTCACGTTCAACAAAAACAAAATCACCCGCCTGACGGCCACCGACGACCCGAACTACCAGGGCGTTGCCACGGGCGATATCGCCGGCGGTGTGGGCAACAAGATCCAGATCCACAGCGTAGGCTACCCGGCCAACTCCTTCCTGGTGTACGAGCAAGTGTACGACCTG
>JADLDL010000050.1 GCA_020846655.1 Saprospiraceae bacterium
GCTTTTTCAGGCCCATCTCTTCCATGATGACGGTGCCGTGTTGCAGCCAGGCCAGGATTTCCTCCAGATCGTCCAGAATTTCGTCCTCCAACACCAGGTCTTCCCATTCCATCTTGGTCTGGAGCAGTTGGGCCGGGAACTCGCTGCTGAACGCCGGCCGATAGGGTTTGCCACTGGTAAAATAATTGAGGTATTCTTTGCTGATCACCAGCGCGCCGCTCAGGAAAGGCTCGTCGGTTTTGTCTTTTTCGAGGCGCAAAATGTTTTGCCGGGCAAAAAAATGATCGGCCTGCAACAGACTTTGCACCGTGAACCGCCGGGTCAGGTTCTCGGCGGCCACCAGAAACGCAGCCGTTTCGCCGGTGGGCAAAAAGCCGCTGTGGTACACGCCCTTCAGACCCCCAAACTCGGTGAACCCGCGCTGGCTGCTCTGGTTTTTGACCAGAAACGGGTCCAGCACCCAGGGGCAAACGTGCGGCGCCAAGGCCAGCAGCAAGACCACGCGCTCTTCCCAACTCAGGTCGTGCTCCTGCAAAAACTGGGCATAGGGCGAGTTGGACCGGGCGTATTTCGGCGCCGGAAAGGCTTCCAGAATATTGACATCGGCCTCGCCTTCGAAATAAAACTTGATCCGGTTTTCGATCAGGGTCCGCAGCCAGCGCATTTCCTCCACCAGGTCGTTCGAGTTCCCGATCAACAAATCATTGCCCGGCGGCGGCGGCTTCTGCGGCGTACGGTCAGGTTGGTAAGACATATTTTGCATTCAATTCCCGGAGCAGGCTGTGCAATTCCAACGACAGGGTATCCACAGCGGCAGCCGGTGTTTTCGGATGGCGTTTTGCGTCCAGCCAAGCCTGGTAGGAACTTTCAAAACGCTGCATTTCAGGAATATCAAGCCACAGGAATTGCACGGCCAAACAAGCCGGTGTGTTCACTTTGACCACTTGTTCGAATAATTTTTGGAAATCCCGGTTTTGAAAACGGGCGGTCCAATTGGGTAATACAAAACTCAGCAAATAGGAATACGGATCTTCCGAAAAATACAACCCTTCCTTGGTGCTCTCGCTGACTTTGACCATCTGCGCCAATACTTTTGCCTTGTCGCGCATGATTTGCTGCACGTTTTTCAAGGCTTTCTGGGCGGTCCGCTCCTGCGTAAACCCGGTCTGATAAGCCACCGCCTTACCCTTGGCATCTTTCAAAATAATGGAAAACCCATCCAGGTCTTTTTCCGCCACCAGGCTAAAGGCGCCTTTGGCCAACTCTTCCAGGTGTTTTAGAAAACTGGCGCGACACTCGTCCGGGTCGGCCTGGGCCGTGGAAGAACTCAGCAACAGTTGGTTGCCGTCGCTCAGGTACGCAATATAGCCCACCTCGGCCACCGGCCGCAACAGGATGTGCTCCACCAGGTGAAAACTCTCCGAACTGCGGTTCACCGTGCGCAGGTATTCCTGCAATTTGAGCAGCGCTTCCTCGCAGGCCCGCGACGAGTCGGCCACATACACCATCTGGCGGTCTTGCCGCCGCGGGCTGGTGTACCAAACAGCAAAACTGCCTTCCTTTTTTTCCACGCTGAAGTTGTACCGGTCCGGCACATACAGCAGCAGTTCTTCGATCAGGTCTTTGTCGGGCGATTTGAATTGAAACTCATTTTTCTCGGGACTTTTCCCGCCCTCGGCCTTTTTGCCGGCTTTGACCTGCATGTTTTGGTCCTTGCCAATCGACGACAACATCCGGTAGCCGTATTCCTCGATATTGAACAGCAGGGACACCTTTTTCTTGAGTCCCGGCACGTTTTCCTTGTCGAACGGATCTTCGAAATAATTGAAACTCAGGCCCCTGCCCCGGCTGAGGTCCACATAGTTGCGCAGCAATTTGACCTTGGTGCGAATCAGGGAATGGTAAAACGAATCCTGATCGTGGTAGGCCGTTTGCCGGTTGATGGCCACCATAGATTCGGGGATGGGCTCTTCGCCAAACCAGGCCAACAGGAAATCCAAAAAGGCGATCCGGCGCTTGAGTGGTTTGTCGATGGCATTGGAAATACGATCCAGTTGTTGCAGCAGTTGATCGGGGCCGAGGTCTGTCAGCCCGGCCCGGTTTTCCAGTTCGGGCACCTGGTTGAAATAGGTTTTGTCGAGTTTATCGTCCATCGTGAACAACAGGCGGGCGTGCAACAACTGGGTCAGGAAACTGGCCAGTATTTGCTCGAACGGGTACAAATAGCCCTGTAGTTGTTGGGCTTGCGCTTTGCGTTCGGGCGCGCTGCTGTTGGCGAGGCCAAATTTTCCGATGCCATAATTTTCCGGAAACGTGTCCTGGATACTAAAATAGCGGGTGATATCGCTGTCCCGGAGGCTGGAATGCAGGTCCACGTCGGAGGGGTCGTTGCCGTGGCCGGGCAATTGCATTTCGCGGCTTTCGAGCGATTTGTAGAGATAATCCGTGGTTTGGGATTCCGGCGTGTACACGATATTGCCAAAGCGCAGCAGGAACCGGCTTTTCAGGGTGTCTAGCACCGCAAACCGGCCTTCGGGGAGGCTGAGTTGTTCGCCTTTCAATTCCTGGCCATCCATAAATACCCGAAACTCTTTCACTTCCCGCACCCCTTCTACTTGGGAGATCACTTTGATCAACTGGGCTTTGAAAAAGGTCTGTATTTTACTCAGCCGGGTCCGTTCCAAATCTTCATTGGAAATATACCCCTGTTTGCCCGATGGGCCATCGAATATGTGCTCGGGCGAGCCGCCTTGTTCGAAGATCACGTCGAAGGGCTCCATCCGGACCCTCGGAGTGAAGGTTTCTTTGAGGGCAAACAGGATGTTGGCCTGCACCGACTCCCCAATAGCGCTGGGCTCCAGCAGCAATTCGGTGATGAGGGTGATGGGCAGGGGCTCCAGAATAATAATTTCATCAAAATCCTCGCCCAGGTTCCGGTGCGCGTGAATCAACTGCCGGACTTTCCCGGTCAATGCCTCGGAATGCTCCTGCTGCTCGGGCAAAATGACGATCTGGTACAAGCCCTGGAGGTTCAGGCCCAGGGCGCTTTGCTGCTTGGGGATGGCCCAGGCATTGCGCACGTCGGGGTAGCAGGCGTCGATCAGCAGTTTGCGGTAATCGTTGGCATTGACCGGGCTGACCGGAAAGATATCAGCCGCCTTGTACAAGGGGAATTTATCTTTCAGTGACGCCGCAGCGCCGCCGCAGAACAAGAGTTGTTCAATATCGATTTGCGACTTCACCCCCAGTTCGGTGAGGGCATAGCACAGTTGTTCCAGGATGGTGATACCCGGGTCGTGGGTGTTGTAATCCGTCCAGATATCGCCGGATAGTTGCTGCACCCATTCGATGCCCTTTTTTTTCAAAAAGACAAAGTCGGAAATCTCCGCAAACTGGATTTCTTTTGGAATAAAAACGGGGTCTTCCATTGGCGCTAGGGATGGGATGTATGGTTATGGTCTGGTGGCGGTTCCTGACTCAGTTGTTCATTGACTTGTGCGTTGATTTTGCCAATAATTTCGTACACCTCGTGAAAGGGTTGAAAGCCCAGGGCTTTGAACACCACCTGTATTTCATCCAGGCTCAGGTGCAGGGTCATTTCTTGTTGCTCGTCCATAAAAATGCAGTGTCGGGGGTGAGGCTTACTGTTTGGCTTCTGCGGCAGGGGCCTCAAAAGGCAGCAGCAGGCCGGTGAAATACCCACCGGTCACCTTTACCCCTTTGGCATAATTCGACTTTTTGCAGGCAGAATTTTTGTCCACACTCAGGTCCAATTGAAATACGCCCGATACGATGAGCATGCCGGGCTTGTCGCTTGATTTTTTGCATTCTGTAATTTGCAGGCCGGCGGCGTTGAGGATGCTCACCTGGCCGTTCAACTTGCAGTCGCCAAAAATTGATTTCACGACCGATTGGCTGCCGGCTTTGCCGGTAAACAAAAAGGTGATCCACAAATCCTCGGACAGGCTGGTTTGGTCGGCCAGTTTGAAACTCCCGCCTTTGAAAATAAGCGTTACCGGCTGCGTGCCGGCAGGCACCACCACGCCGGGCGGCACGCCGATATCCATTTTCCGAACCGATTCCAGCGGCCCGGAAACCGGGGCATTGACTTTCGACTCCACCGTGTAGCCGTACCCTGCCGGCACATCCGGCGGCAATTGGCCGTACAAATCCAGCACCCGTACCGGCGGCGCGGGCGGCGGATTTTTTTTGTTCTTGATTTTATTTTCCGGCGCGTCGAGCACCTTGTCGACCGATTTATCGACCGTCTTATCCACTTTGCGTTCCACCTTGTTCTCCACTTTTTTGCCGACGCGATCCGGGTCGAGGATTTGCGCCGGGAGCCATTGGCTGCTGAGGAAGAGGGCTACGAGTATCGATACTGCTTTGCAACTAGTCATTTTTGCCTTATTTGGTGAACAAATACCGTTCGAAAAGGTATCCCGTTTTGTTCGCGGGTCCTTTCGCACCCGTATGTAACGCTCAAGCGGGCGTTTATCCGCCGCCGGGCGTGATGGTTATTTTTTTCGGAGGCGTCGGAGGAGGAGGCTGCGTGCGGTGGGCCGGGCCTTCCAGCGGCGATTCCATGGTTACGCGCCGGGAGTCGTCGGGCGTGCCGGCTGCTGCCGAATAGGGCGTGCCCATGTTTTCGTAATTGCGGTCCCACAACTTGCTGACCCGGTAAAAAATCTGCGGAATCCGGCCGCCTGGCATGCCATACCGCGAGCGGGAGCGAATTTCTAGTTTGTAGCGCAGGCTGTCGCGGGAGTTTTCCATGTCGATGGTCCAGCGGAACCGGATTTTGTTCAAAAACCTGCCCCAAAGCCAATGACTGGTGGCATCCACGGTGCGGATGTAGTTGCGGTTGCCCTTTTTGTCCGACATCAGGAGGACGGCATAGGTCAGGGCGTGCCGCGAATTGTCGGCATCAATGATGTGGGCAAACACTTCGAAACCCTGGCAGCCGTCGAGGTTGGTCAGGATGGCTTTCCATTGGGCATCGGCTGGCACGTGGCCGGCAGCAAAATCCCCTACCCTGCCTTTCATCGACACGACGCCTTCCACCTGCATCCGGAACAAGGGTGTGGTCGTGCCGACCCCGACATTGCCGCCTTTTTGCAGGAACAGGCGCGACTCTTCACCTTCCGAAAAATTGAGCCCCTGCGAGCGTTTCCCGTCGTCGAAAGCCATGTTCCAGACGGGCGAGCGGTCTTTGATCTTTTCAAAAAAACTGATCAGTTTGCGATTGCCGCCCTTGGCTTCCAGTTTGAGGCCATTCGTGCTGTCCACATCAATCCCATCGGACAGAATATTCAGCGTGGATTGTACGAAATCAAGCAAATCCGGGTCTCGAAATCGTTGTAGCAGGTTATCGCGGAATAGTTGTTGCGGTTGGTGCATCGATGGTTAAAGTTTAATTTTTAAGGTGTATTCGGCTTGTTCGCCCTTGGGCTCTTTGATCTTAATTTTTTCATATTTCCGCTCGATCACGCGAATGGCTCGGTAGCCCTTCAGGATATCGTAGGCTGTTTTGAAGGAAACCGGGGCAGTGACCGGCGCCGGCATTTCTTCTATTTCTTCGCCGTCGATGACGGAAAAATCATGGTCGTTGTCGGCAATCAAAACCGCCCAGGGGTTGCTGGCAAAGATGACCTTGTTGTGGTTTTTCTGTGCGGTATCTTCAATATTGAAGGCCTGGTTTTGCTCGTCCATGGGGATAATGTGCAACATGGACAGTTTGGTGACAAATTTAACATATGGCAGGCCATTCATGAAATTTTTGACGGCTTCCACCGAAAGGCTGCCGCCGATCTCCACATTGGTTTGGTCGTTGCGCATCCAGGGGCAGATAAAATGCCTCAAATCCGCCTTCAAGTCGTTGATCCGGCGCCCCTCGTTGCCCCGGTCCGTAAATTTCACCTTGCAATACACGCGAATAAATTCATACTCGGGATTCCGCACCTGCACTTTGGCAAAAGGCGGCGAGCAGGAGAGCAGGTATTCCTCGATGTCGTTCAGCAATTTGTAATTGACCACGGGCGTCTGCACCTCCAGGTAGCGGCTGTGCTTGGGAATCACAACCAGCACAATTCCATCGCCACGCCGGATGCCCGACACTTTGACTTCGTGGATTTTCTCCGGCTCGCCCAGTTTGGCCAGGGTGTCTTCCTCTTTGGGCGGTTTGTCAAAAATGGGATGGCTCAAAAAGGAAATACACTTGACCTGGGCAATACCCGGGAACTGGGAGAGGGTCAGCCGTTCGTAGTCCCAATGCGTCAGCGCCCGGTTTTTGTGGCGCAGCCGTTCGCTTACGCGGGTAAAATATTCCTGGTCGTTTTCCTCTGCTTTGCCGTCGAAGGATTCAAACGGCTGCACCACCGACTGGATTTCGGTGTAGCGCTCCCAAAGCCCGCTGATGGCGTGTGGCGGCAGGGGATTCCGCAGGAAATCGGGGTTGCCATTGTCCATCCAATGCGCGCGCACGGCCTGGGTGCGCACGTCGATGGTATGGCAGAGCGCTTCCACCTTGCCCCGCACCGACGCCCGTATCCAAAACAGGCCGCTGGGCAAAATAGTACTGCGGTTGCTGATATCTTCCGGGATGCGGAGCCGGATAATGCCCGATTTGGTAAACTTATCGGTACTGTCGCTCAGCACGTCGCGGTCGTTGAACCAGCGCCATTCGTTGTTTCTGCCCAGGTAAGCCCATTTGATTTCCGGCACCGTGTCTACCGTCAGGCCGTGGTGGTTGACGGCGAGCAGTTGAAAAAACAACGACAATTCCTGGCGGGGCTTGGCGCCGCGCAAACCGAGGAACAGGTACCCGTCTTCGTCGTACAGCGGAAACAAGGGAAATTTGCCAGAGGAGGTCCGCTGCGGATAAATTTTCTCCTGGCCAAAGGGGTGCAGGTGAAAAATCTCCTGCGGGTAGTCGGGCGAATTGTCGTGCAGGCGGATGCGCGCGCTGGCCTCGTAATTGATCCGCAAGGCTTTCACCGTGGGGGCCAGGGGCGGATTCGGAATATTGAGGGCCTGGGTATCTACCGCCGTGTCGGAGTTGGCCGACTCTGAAATGGCTTTCGAATTCTGAGCCATGCTGCGGGTGATGACCCGCTGGTAGGACGGGTGCCCGAACCCATCGTCCGGAGAAGCCAGTTCAATTTTAAAATACCCGGTGCGCGCATCGCTGTCGTAGGCATTCAGGTTGGGCAATTCCGGCGTAATTTCCATGCGCAGCATGCCCAGGGCTTCGGCCGAGAGGTCAATGGCGCTGAGCAGGTTGCGGTTGGGGCTGGTTTCAAACAACTTGAATTCCAGGAGTTGGTGGCTTTCTGTCGGGCTGAACGAGCCGGCCGACAAGGCGCTGACTTTTACGCTGTAATCTTCCGGGCGCAGGGCGTAGGCTTTGAAATATTCCTGAAAGGCATCGTAGGTTTTGGGCAGGTCGTGCCAATCGAGTTCCAGCCGCAGCGATTTGATTTTTTTGCGAAAAATTTCGGACACCCCAATCAGCAGGTAGGAGCCGACAGCCGGGGTAGGGCCGAACACCTGGAAAGGTTGCGTGGTGTCCAACTGGCCAATGTTGTTGTACAACTGGCACTTTTTCAGGTTTTCCACCGACACCTGAATATCCACTTCCGTGAGTTTGATGTGTTTCAGGAAAGAATAAACATAGGGCTCGCGTTCGCGGTTGGCCACGATCTTGATCACCGGATTGGTGGTGGCGAAGAAATCGTTGGGGAAAACGTTGGGGTCAAAGGCCGTCAGGGCTGGGTCGTACACATGCAGTTTGAAAAAAATACTCAGGGTTTCCGGCGTCCAGTTGTTTTCCGGCAGGTTAAACTTGATTTCGCTGGGGTCCACCTGGAACCAGCCCCTTGGCCCGGAAACGAAAATACTGATGTTCCGAATCCCGCCCGTGGTGTTGAAGATTTTGTAAAAGGCTTCTTCCCGGGTATGGATGAGATCGTCTTTTTGCAGGACATCCTCCACCAGTTTTTCGTACACACGGGTGGATTCCGGCTCAAAATGCAGGTTGAGTTCCACCAAACGCACGCCTTCGCGCAGCGACAAGACGGGCGACGAAATGGCGAAGCCTACACTGGCCTGCGCCATATTCTGCAATTCGCCCAGTTTGTCGAACTGCTCTTCGCCAAAGGTCGGCCACGACTGGTTGGGGGCATCCTGCGGGGTGCCCCTGCCGTCCTTGGAATTGGCCACTTCGGCGGCATAAATATTGGATACCAGTTCAAACGTACTCAGGGTTTCCCGGACGCCCTTGCTCAGGAAAATGGTTTTGATCGAATCGATCCGGGTTTGATTGATTTCCAGGTCTTCTTCCGTCGCGTACAGGATTTCGCTGCCATCGTCAAAATAACCGGCGATCAGTTGGGTGCCGGCCGGCAGCGTGAAGGAGGGCACCTGATCGGCTATTTCAAAACAGACATGCACCTTATCGGCCTGGTTGGGCAAGCGATTCTGTTGCAGCACTTTGGCATAGTACAGGTCCAGAAAGCGGGCGGAATAGTCGTTGAGGCTTTGCTGTGCGTAGCCGAATAATTTCAAAAAGGCAATAAACAGGCCGAGGTGGGGCGGGTGCGAGTTTTTGTTGTTCAGCGAGCGGTCAAAATACCGCCGGAACTGATAGGAAACCCCCGTGAGGGTATCCTGAAAAACCCGGTACATGGGCCGCAGCATGATGGTGGCCTGGTTGATCTCAAAGGCCAGGTCTTTCTCTTTGCCAAAAAGGGGACCGGCTGTGCCGTTGGGCGACAGAAATTGCTCCCAGCAAGGGCTCAAATCATCCAGCGGTGTGGCAATGGATTTGCCCAGTGCTTTTTCCGAATCTTTCAGGTAGGTGCGGAATTTGGACAGCGGGTAGGCCAGTTTTTTGGTGATGACATTGAACAACTCGCCGCTGACATCGTGCTCCAGCCCACGGCCAGGGGTGAGCATCCGGGTGGATTGCTGGTACCAGGCATCGAACGTGCGGGCCATGTGGGCCACCGAATCGAGGAGTTGCAGGAAGGATTCCTTTTTGGCTTCCACATCCTGCACGTGCAGAATTTTATCGACCAGGTGGTTGTAGTCCTGTTCGATGCGTTCGGTATCGACGCTGATAATGGCGGCGAGCAGGGCGCTGATGTCGTTTTGAAAAAAGCGCTCCCAGGTGCCGGAAGGGGCGTTGTCGAGCTGGTAAAATGAAACCAACTTGGCATACGCCGCCCCCAGGTTGATCAGGTCGGCCGTGCTGCGGTTGTCGATCGGTGCAAAACCCGGCTCAAACGCGGGGTTTATCCGGCTGCTGTGGGTAGTGCCGTTGCCAAAAAATATATTTCCGGTAGTATCAGTCATGCCGCAGGAATTGAATCGTGAGTTTGAGTTTCAGAAAATCGCCGGAAACCGGTGGCATTGCAGGCCAGGTCCGGTACCGGTTCAAAAGAAAACAGCGTCCGATTCTTTGATACTTGTTCCTTCAATTTTATAAAACGGATAAACGATGTTGTATCGAATATTGGTTTTGATTACCGTATAGAACAACTTGATTTTCAGGAGTCCATCGCGTTCGGAGGTACTATCGATTTTAATTTCATTCAGTTTGACCCGCGGCTCGAAATACATAATCGCCATCGTAATGATGTCCCGGATGCGGGCATCGGTGGCACTGTTGAAGGGCTGGAGGATCATGCTGCGCAAATCGCAGCCGTATTCGAGGTTGGTGATCCGTTCTCCCGGGTAGGTAGAGAGCAGGATACGCAGGCTTTGCTCGATATCCTCCTCGTCGGTCACCATTTGTACCGTTTCCAGGTTTTCCAGGAAGGTGGGTGGAAAAGACCAGCCCGTGCCGAGAAATGATTTTGTTGCCATATGGGTCTGTTTTTGGAGTGCTTTAGTTGATCATGACAATACCACCTTTCACGGTGGTCTGGCCGGAGCCTTTCAGTTCGGCCATGCTACCTTCTACGGTGGCCATTATTTTGGCCTTGGTTTTTACGTTCAGGCCTTCCGAAGTAATATCGCCGCCTTTGGATGCGATGCTGATATTTTGCGTGGCTTCGATGCTGATTTTGCCTTTGGCGGTGATGATGAGGTCTTTGGGGGTATCCATTTTGATGCCTGCGGAGCTCATTTCAATCAGGTTTTTGTTTTTATCCTGGATGATAATTTTTCCGTCTTCGTCCTGAAGTTTGATGGTATTGCCGGCAGGTGTTTCGATGACGATGTTTTTTTTGTCATCCATAAAAATCACCTTCAACTTATTTTTTGTGACAATAGCCTTTGTAGAATTTTTGTCGTCTGGCGCATAGGGCGACTTTTGTTTTTTGCTGTACAAATTCCCCAGGATCATCGGATAGGAAGGGTCGTTGTTCAGAAATCCGAGAATGACTTCATCTCCGATTTCCGGCAAAAAAAAGATACCCGCCTCCTTACTGGCGTAGGGGCTGGCATAGCGGGCCCAAATGCCGCTGCTTTGCTCCAGCACGGGGATATCCACCTGAATCCGGGTATCGCCGTCGGGGTCTTCGTGTATTTTTTTGACCACTCCGATGTACAGGCCGTTGATACCGGGCAACATACCGGAAGCGGAGGGGATTTCCACGTTTGGCGATGACTCCACAAACCACTGCGGGTCCATGCCAATGCCGATTTCGGTACTCCAATGGCCACCTTGTACCTGATGTACGACTTTGGAGACATAAGCATCGCCGGTAAAATAATCCGACAAGCGGTCGATCGTGACCAGGGAGTTGGGTTTCACCAGGCTGGTACCCATGCAGGAAATAGTGCCTCGGATGCGGGCCAGCCGGGAACGCAGCAGGCGGGCGTCCGCCCAGGTTTTCAGCATACTGGACTCGATGGGCGCCGGCACGTGCATCGCATACTTGGGCGATGCCATTTTATCGGCCAGCGATTTGCCTTTGATCGAAGAATCGCCCTGGTTGTTCACCGAAGGTTCGGAGGAGGTGGATTTCGTCAGTTTCTGCGTAGCCATATCCCAGGCGGCGCTTTCCACTTGTGTGTATTGCGACACGGCGTCCACATAAATATCTGTGCTGAGAATATCGCGGCCAAACTGGAGCGAGATCGGCGCACTGCCACTCACGGCAGGCGCTTCGACGATGAGTTTGTTGTTTTCGGTCACCACGACCTTGCCGTTGAGATCGGCCCGGCTCAGGATAAAATCCCAATCCGTAGTGTTGTATTGAATCACCTCTTTGTGGGTGTAGGAGGTAGATTCCACTTGTTTGCTGAGGCCAGCCTCGCCGGCTATTTTTGAAATAATATTGCTGTCCGTTTGTTTGTTGTAGTACCGGTTGATCCGGCTGACGCTCATTTTTACGGCTTTATCCGCACATTGTACCGTGATGGCAGAGTGCGAATCTTCCTGGATACGCACACCGACCCGTACGATAATGCCTTCGAATACCGTCTCATTTTGCTGGTGGTAGCCCAGGCTGATTTTAACTTCGGAGCCGGGGGCAAAATCTGTTTGAAATTCAAAATCCTGCTTGGCCGGATCCCCATCGAGGACAACCAGCTCTGCCTTTGCGATTTTATTAATTTCCCGGGTTACTTCGATAGACTGCAAGTGGATGGCGTCGTTGAGCGTCTTTCCGTTCACCGACACGTTCACGGTGACCAAATCAAGTTTTTGACTATTCGGTGATGGAGCGGGCATAGCGGAAGGTTAAAATTGCAAGGAAGCGTAATTTATCGTTCGATCGGGGGGAAATAGATTTGGCTCCCGATTTCAAGGTTTCTAAAATTGATCAGGCCATTCAATTCGGCAACAGCCGGATAGAGGTGTGGCTTGTTGTAATATTCCTTGCACAGGTAAGGCAGGCTGTCGCCTACCCGGACGGTGTGCAAGCGCGACATATCGGGCGACCGCCCGGTAGCGGCTTCGTTTTTGACGACCGGATTTTCATGTTCAATAAAATCAAGGCTCACTTTCGCCCGCAGGGGGTTGCCATCCACATCAAACAGCAGGTATTCGACGCGCATGGATTGCAGCATACACTTGAACCCGTCGAACACCGGGCCCCAGTCCAGCACCAGGTAATTGGGGCGGTGGATTTCGTCATTTTGTGTCCAAACCACATCCCGCAGGGCCGTCAGTTTTTCGCCCACATCGCCACTGTTCGGAATCACACCGGTGCCATCCAGCATAATTTCAAAACTCACGTTTCGATTTTCTTTTCTATTCACCTGAGAGTTGGGGGCACTGACTCCTCCCGTGGCATCATTCATGGTGATACTACTGGACACCGACACCTTTTCCGGATTCAGAACCACGTCAAAGGGTTCGCCTGCCTGACTGCCTCGGCCTTCGTCCGTATACCCGGTGATTTTTAATTTGTTCATGGTGTTTTATCGCTGGAGTTTTTTATCCAAATACTTTTTAACCCGTTCGGTGCATTCGGCCACCACTGCTCTTTTCAACTTGTCCAGATCCCGTTGCGCGATACCGCCGGAGGGGTTCTGCCCGCCGCCCGGCTTCTCGATAAGCGTTGTTTTGATGATCAATTCTTTGATGACTATTGGCATAGCAAATCGCTCAGGAGCGCGTCATTTTTTGATAAACAATTTCAATGGTTTCGATCGCCAGCGCATTCTGTTGCGAATTGAAGTTGCCCAGGCTCCATTTTACCGGAAATGCCTGGAGGAATTCCCAGGTCAGCAGGGGATTCGTTGAATCTGTGGGATCCAACAAATACACCTTCAGGTCTTTCAGGTTCTCACCAAAGCCCGCATGAAGATTGGCTTCATCCGACATACATTTATACGCCCATTTAATAAACGCGGAATCCAACGCAGACACGCCTCTTTTCAGGACCAAGGGTTGATACGTGGTCCTGACAGGCAAGTGGTAAATGATGTTGTTTTCGCCACCGGCTTTGTACTGTTCCACTTCGAGCCTCGTTTCCAGCCCGGATACTTCCTGAAAACTGGTTTCCGAATCATCGTCGGGGAGTTCGACTTTAAACGTAAAAGCCGGTACCGGATATTCCCAGTCCCACGCCATAGGGTGTTGGTTTTAGTGTGAAAAAGAAAAAGCAGGCTGTTTCTTTGGGACAACCCTCAGAAACAGCCTGTCCGGATAAAAGAGATCAAGCAACTTCCACGGTAATGTTGTCGTAGGCCAGTTCCAGCGATTCGACAGCGAGGGCGTTTTCCGACGATTTCAGGTCGGTGCCCGTGTATTTGACCGGGAAAGCGTTTTGCACGTTCCAGCTCATGACGGTTTCGCCTTGTTCGTCGAGCAGTTCGATCACGACATCGAAGCGTTCGCCCCGTTCGCTTTGGTATTCTTTGTCGAACATCTTGTTGAACAGGTCCACCAGGTGGCTGTCGTCTTTAAATATCCCCTTTTTCAAACTCAAGTTGGCCGTTTTGACCAGGCCCGCTTGTTTGATGAGGGTAAAATCCGGACTGTCGCCATGCCGGTATTCGAGGACTTCGGTATGCATTTCCAAGCCGCTGACTTCCTGAAAGCTCACTTCGGTCCCGCCCAAATCCACCCGAAAGTGAAACTTCGCGACTGGCCAATTTTCAGTATGTGGCATAATGTTTTAAATTTAGAATGAATGACTGTTGGGTGTTGAAAAACGGAAGGGTTAGTTCATGGAAGCATCGCCGCCACTGGCCATCATTTTTTGTTCGAAGTTCAGTTCGATAAACTCTGCCGGCCGGGAGATCGCTACTTTTACATTGACGCGCATGATCCCGTCAAGCACGTCTTCGGGTGTCATGGTAAGGCCCAGGCCGAGGTCGACATTGTAGGCATCGCCGGTGGTAGAGCCTACGAGCACGCCGTTTTTCCACTGGGTGGTGAGGAAGTTCACGATGGAACTGCGCACCTTGAGCCAGGTTTTGGAATCGTTCGGCTCGAACACATAGGCTTCGCAGGCGGCTTTGATCGACTGTTCCAGCATGGTCATGGACCGGCGAACGTTGATGTATTTCCAGTCCTGGCTGTTGCCGTCGAGCGTGCGGGCACCCCACACGACCACGCCTTTGCCCACGAATCCGCGGATGGCGTTCACGGCTTTGCCGTTGATCGGCATGTTCAGGTCTTCCTGGCCCTGGTGGGTGATGTTGACGGCCGGGGCCACCACGCCCGAGAGGCTGATGTTGGCCGGGGCTTTGTACACGCCCACTGTGTTGTCCACGAGGGAGTAGATACCGGCGAGCATAGCGCTGGGGGGCATCAGGTTCATTTCTTCGCGCATCGACACGAGGATCTGTTTGTAGGCCGGGCTGAGGGCTTTGAGGGTCTGATCCACCGCCGAGGCATCTGCACTGGGGTTTTTCAGTTTCTCAATTTCCGATTTAACCTGCTCAAATTTCTCCAGCATTTTCGGATCTACGTTGGATGCGCGGCTGGCCGGCGGAGCGGCTGGCTTTTTGCCTTTGTCGTCGCCCGGTTTATCATCAGGGCCCGGTGCGGCCGGCGCTTCGGCGGGCGCTTCGGAGGCTGTGCCCAGGAAGGTGGCTTCCGCTTCGCGGACGAGGATTTTCACCAGGTCGTTGGCATTGCTGATGTTTTTGTAGCTCACTTCTGCACCCGACACCACGGTGGTTTTTACCCAGGGGTAGTAGCCGGCGCCGAAGGCGAGGAAATTGCTGCCCACGCCATTCCGGAATTGGGTGACCACGTCGTTTTCGTCGAAGGTGCGCTCTTTGTATCCGTCGTACACATCGAGTACGGCAAAGGTGGTTTTGGTTTGGCCACAATGCCGCAATACTTCCTGGTACAAACCGTAGCAATCGCCTCTTTCCAGGAGGGTGGCGTCGGGGATGCAGATGATCGTGGGTTCGGTTTCGGCGGCTAAGGCAGCCAGGCCGCCGTTGATTTCAGGCATGTTGAAATCTTTGGCGTTCATGGGTGCATTGTAATTGCCGACGGCAATGACGTAACAGGTACCGCCGCCATTGGCATAGAACAGTTGTACACTCCGAAAGAGGTTGTACTTGGTGTTCTTGTCGACTCTGAGTTCAAAGTCGTCGGCGCCTTTGGCTTTGATGTTGAAGGTGGTGTTCGGAGCGCCGCCGAACAGGGCAACGTATTCCGCCAGGGAAGTGATGCGCGTTGGCTTATGGAGCAGGGAATTCCTGCCTCGCATCGCTTTTTCCGTATACCCGATAAACGCAGGTACTGCAGTTGGAACGGCGACAACCGTGCTGCCGAAGGCATTACGTTCCTTGACGTAAACACCCGGGGTTGCGTACTGAGACATAATGAATTTTTTAGTTTGTTAAAAGATATTTGGCTAAATGTATGCGTACACTGTGGAGAATATTTTTTTGGACTGCCGGTCCGGCTTCACCATGTCGATGCCCGGCTTTTCAATTTTGACCGGCCGGCTCAGCCAGCGGTCGCCTTTCTTCAGTTTGACTTCCAGTTTCTCGGTATCGGACAGCGCCTCGGTCAGCGGGATCGGCTTTTCGGACTCAATGACCAGGGCTTGTTTGCCCTCGCCCACTACAGTGGCTTCCGGCTTGGAGAAGGCCAGTTTTTCGCCTTCCATGCTCACCTGCACCTCCGAAAAACTCAATGCTTCGCGGCCGATCGGGAGCAGGAAATATTTCCAGTAGGTCGAGCGGTTTTGAAAATGGAGGGTATAGTGTTGTTCCTGCAATTTACCTTTTTGCACAAACCGGTGCGACTCTGAGGCGGCGGGCACAAAAATTTCCAAAATCCCCATGCGCGATACCACCGGGTCCATGGCGTAAATGGACACATCTTTGGCGCCTTTGGCTTTCAGCAGGTACTTTCCGTCCGGATAATGCCCCAAATGAATCCCAAACTGGGTGGCTTTTTCGGTTTGCGGCCGGCTTGCCGACTGCCAGTCCACGGCTTTGTTGTCCGAATTCAGCACCACCACGTCTGCCGGCGCCACGGGGGAGCCGGTGTCGAGCATAAACCGTTTGGGGCGCAGGGACACGATATCGGCGTGTTGGGCAATACCGGGGAGGTGCAGCAGGCGCTCGGACGATTTGGCGGCAGCGGCTTGTTGATTACTGAAATACAAGGCTTTAAACTCCGGCAAAAAGGGCACGTCGGTGTAGTGCCAGAACCGGTGGTCCGTACAGCGGATATGGAATACAAACTTCAGGTCTTCGGGCGCCCGGAGAATGGGCTGCAGGTGGGGAGCGGTATTTTTGTATAAAACGGTAAATCCCGTAGCGTTTGGCCGGAACACCAATTGGTAATTGCGCATCGCCAGGGCAGTTTGTTCCGTTGGAATAAACTCCAGGTCGCCGCACAGCCCGTTTCTGAAATAGTCGTGCCGGCATTGGACGCTGAACAACTTGGCCCAGGAAATTACCAGATGGATTGTCGATTTCATTTTTCTTTTTTGGTGCGCTTAGGATGGGATGCTTACAAGCCGGCGGTTGCCGGGTTCAAAATGTCGGGCCCTGGTATATCGGGGTCGAAGGTCATGCCGGCTACCGGTGGTATTTCATCGCTGATGAGGTCTTCGTCCATGTCGAGGGTACGGATCCGGTACACAACGGAGGGCAGGTATTTGCCGCCGACCGCCATCCACAGGTTGCTGAGTTCCCGAAAATCAATATTGAACAATTCGATTTTCAGGGAATTACCCGAGTGCAGGTAATTGGGGTTGGCTTGAAAATACCCGATCACACCGGACAGAAACTTCAGCGATTCCACATAGTCTGTAAAATATGTCGAAAACATCACGTACAGGTTCACGTACACGGGCATGTTGCCTTTGCCGCTGCCGCCGGCCAGCATGTTAGAGCCGTCTCTTTCCACATTGACCAGCGTAACGACCACCACGTTTTCTTCCTTGAGTGCCGTGCTTCCGTCCTGGTTGGCCAGGGTTGACATTTTGACCACATCGCCGGAGGCATCAAATTTTGAAACCAGGTAATCCCTGAGTTCTGCGGCAATCAGCGGCACTACCTCGTGTATCATAAAAAGTTTGGATTTATGTGGGTGTATTGGATTTCATTTGTTCAAAAAGCACTTCTTCGCGACCCATCAGGAATTTCAACAACAGGTAGGCGATCAGGCGCATGATAAAACTGCCCAAAATGCCGATCAGGAATCCCCAGAAAAACAGTTCGAAGGCATCACTTTTTGTGTTGGCGGCTATGAGGTACCGAAAAATAAGCATGCCGATGAGGGCATTCCGCAGGGTTCGGCGGAGGCGGTCCCATTTCAGTTCCTTGCGCAGCGTACTGAAGATGGTGGTAAAAAATTGGCCAATCCATTTTCCGATCATAGGGCTCAGGGTAATTTTTTGAGTTGTACTTTTTGTTTAATGCCGACAAAACCCAGGTAGCGGTTCAGTTGTGCGATATATTTCCGCAACAGGATCACCAGCACAAAAAATCCAAGAATTACAAATACAAAGGTTGCGCCAGCTTTTGTTTTGGGGATAATATCTACGGCAATCAGGGCTAATAACAAGAATAATAATGCGACAAGGCCCGACCACAGCAGATATTTGGTATACTTGGCCAGGATGTTCCGGGTTTCCCAGTATTTGTACACGGAGTAGGGAAAGCCAAAAAACGCGAGCAAAAACATAAACCCGGCTACTGCCCAGCCCATCCCCAAAGGTTTGTAGCCATAATTTTGGGCCACGGCTCCCCAAACCGGCAGTTGCGTGTTTTTCATGTAGCCCAGGCCGTAAAAGCCGGTTCCGGCAAGTTGTTCTGTGCCAATCCATTGGTACTGCCGGCCATACGATACGCTGTCAAGGAAATAATAGGTCTGTGCGTTTTGCACTTCCGGCGGTTCCTGCGCCTTGGTAAAACCGGCCGGCGTATAGGTTTCCTTCAGTGCTTTTTTGCCCCGAATGGCGTAATACGGGACCAGGGGTTGGGTTTTGTTCAGTTCCGGACCCGGGCTACCCAGGGGCTGCTGAAAACTTAAACCGTACAACGGGTATTGGACAATCATTTTCGAGCGGTCGGCGTTCACCATCCGCGTCGAGTCCACATAGTAGTTCAGGGAATGCCGGATCAGGCTTTTGGCGGTATCTTCCAGTCCGGCATGGCCGTTGTTGTAGAACAACTCGGGGAACCAGTTGCCTTGCAGGATATACAAATCCACCACCTTGTTCAGGTCATCCAACTTGGTAAACAAGGGCGTTTCGTGCTCAATCAGGTAGGGCAGTTTCAGGTACAACAGGGGCTGGCCGTTTTCGCGGGAGGCAAAGTGCTCGTGGAGGTACCGGATAAATTTTTTGATATCCTCTTCCCGGCCGTCCCATTTGGGCAGCAGTTGAAAATCCAACACAATGCCGGTGCTTTCTGCATCCAGGAGATAGGGTTCGCTACTCCAGACCTGGAATACGCGTTCGAGGCTGTCCAGCACAGTTTTTTGGCATTCGGCCGAGGTAAAGAACTGGCGGTAGTATTTGGCGCGTTCGTTGGGGTCTTCCGGGCCAAAGTCGCCGTACGCGACGATGTTGAGCAAAATCCGGAGGCGTGGGTTTTCTGCGCGGGCTTTTTCGATAATACTAATGCTTTCGTTGTCCACCAGCCGTTTGGCGGTGTGGTGCATCCATAAGGCTTGGGCCGAGCGGGGCGCGCCGGTGAGCGGGTTGATATCGTATTCGCCCACTACCAGATCGGAAAGCAGGTTGTAGGGGTATTTTTCACATTCGCATTTTTCCGCCAGGAAGGAAGGTTCTTCCCCGAGTACGATCACGCCGTCGCGCAGGGCATAGCCGTCCAGGCGATTGCCGTCGCCGGATTTGCCTTTCAGGCCTTTGGCCAGTTTTTTGGCACACTTCAGTGGGTTTTTCAGGCAACCAATAATCTTCCCTTGTGCCAGCGCCGGGGCGCACAGCACGAAGCCGGAAAACATCAATGTCAAGACGAGGCGTATCATTTGGACCTTATTGGGCTTGAGATATTTGATGGCCAAAGGTGTCGTATCGGAAATGTATTTTTACTGGGGTCAGTTTGTTGTTGGTGCGCACGCACAAATACAGGCCTTCCCGATACGAATAGTTGCCCAGATCGTACACGGTCTTCCTGGCGCCCAGTGTGCCCAGGGGGCGGTACGGGAGGTTTTGAATAAAACTATCTTTCGCGGTTTCCGGAAGAATCGCGTATTCAAACCATTCCGAGGAATAGAGGTAGGCTTTTTGTTCAGGCGTGGAGCTGAATGAGGTATGGAAACTCTGGCTCATGTTCAGGGTTTTGTCCAGCTGTTTATCCACTTTTTTGCCAAATACGCCCAACAGGTCTTTCATTTGGTCTTCGCCACTGCTAAACAGGTTATTGGATTCAGAGGAGGCCAGAAGTGCCTTGGTGCGGTTGTTGCCGATAAAAAACACCCAAAAATCGGTGGGAATATCGCCGACCTGTAAGTTGGAAAGGGGTTTGCACTGGCAATTGGCGGGCAGGCCCGATTGGATATTCATGCCAGCGGTCAATTCGATGGAGTCGGTGGTGGTGTAGGTACGCTTGAGTTCTTTGGTGGTATCCCCCAGCATCATTTTGGCGAGCAATTCCATCATAGCAACCATCGGGTCTTTTGCCGCTGTATCCTTAGCGGCTAAAGCCGCGCCGCTAACCACTTCGGCGGCCGAAACGGCCGCTGACCCCAGCGGGGCGGGGGCGAAAACAGCGGCTTCCAGGTGGGTCAGGTACACGCCTTCGTTGCGGTTGATGAGGTTAAAAAACTTGGCTGCCGACTTGTCCGACCACAGTTCAAACGTAGCGATACCCTCAAAACTCACGTTGTATTCGACCGGTGGTTTGCCCAGGTTGAAGGGCATGCCTTGCTGGGCGTATTTGCCCGAGATCATCTCGGCTTGCTGGGCGTCTTTGCTGGAAAGCGATATTTTATCGCCCTGCAACACCGGCACAATGATGCGCGGGTGGCCGATCGGCGTGGAGGCTTTTTCTACAAACAAACGATCGACTTTCAGCGCCGGGCCCGTCCGGCGTTGTTCGCTCATCGCATTGGTTTCTTTCAGGATAAAATCGAAGGGTACTTTGTCGCGACTGGCGGTAGAAAACTCAAACAGGTATTCGCCGGGCTTGTCGATGGATAGGGAGGTGGTGCTGTTGCTCAGGGCAATGACGCGCGGAGCCAGCAAGGGATCGGCCGGGTTTTTAACACTGAGGGTAATGCTGCCTTTGGCGTTCAGGTAGGGGATAAACTCGAGGCCCAGTTTTTCACCGCCGTTGAACTTAAAAATAAAACCGGCGGGCAAATCCCGGGTGACGACTGCATTTTCGATCTGAACCAATAAACGGGCTGATGGCCGGGAACTTTGAAATCCGGCAATCAGCAAAACAAACAGAACCGCAGGTACAAATAGGAGGAAGGATACTCGTAAGGGCTGTTTCATATTGGTATTTGCAGAATATTTTTGGTTTATCATTTGGGGGTATTTCTTCTCGCTATCCGCCAATCATCACGGTTGGTATGCAACCAAGCACCTGCCCTCCATGCGCGGTAGAATCGCCCATTCGGGCGGCGGGTTTACCGCCAATCAATACTGTTGCTGAACCTTTGATAATTACGTCGGGGGGGCCGACACACACACATTGATCGCCCATAACTGCCGCGGGCATACCACCGATTAAGACCGTGGGGGATCCTGGGCCGATGACGGGGCCGCCGACATGAGGAATGGGCGGCGTGCCGGGGGTAACCATCGGACAAACATGCATATCGGTAATTCTGGCGGCTGGTGGCATTTCAAATGCTTTCGGACAAATATATTCACTCTTTCCTAATAATGGAGCAATTGGTGGCTTTTTTTTTAAGAACTTAAAATTTGGTTTTGCAAAAGGGCTTTTATCATAACTTTGACGAAACTGAAAACTCATTGTTATAAATGTTGAACCTACTCTCCATCGTCATCGGCATCGTGTTCGTCCTGCTGTTGTTTAGCCTCCTGGCTACCACCATCATGGAAATGCTGGCCGGCCTCCTGTCTTTGCGCGGCAAAAACCTGATCAATGCCATAAAAAGCATGTTGGGCGAGGCAGAAACCAAGGTCTTTACCAACCACGAATATTTCAAACAACTGGGCGAAAAAGCCAACCTGTTCCGCTTCTTGCGCAAAAACCAACTTCCGCCTTCGTACATCCGCCCCAACACCTTCACGGCGATCCTGCTGGATATCCTGCAAGTGAACACCAGCGGCGAAGCCCAGCAAGCGATCGCCGACCTGCCGGACGGCAAAATGAAGGAGGTGCTGAGTTTTTTGCTGCGCGAATCCTACGGCGATATCGCCGCTTTCCGCAAAAAAGTGGAAGAATGGTTCAACGAGGTCATGGAACGCGCTTCCGAATGGTACATCAACAGTGTCCGGATCTGGCTGATTGGCGTTGGGTTCACCATCGCCGTTGTGTTCAACGTAGACGTGATCGGTATCTACTCCAACCTCTCCGCCAACGCCACCTTGCGCGAATACCTGGCCGACGCCGCCACCCAATTTGTCCAAACCGCACCCGAACCCAAAGCCGTAGACAGCCTGGTCGTCAACCCCGACTTCAACGCCGCCCGCGACCGGATGAACACCCTGCTCGACGAAAATATCTCCGCCATCCGCTCGCCGCTGGGCCTGGGCTGGGATGGCGTGCAATGGCCTACCCAAGACAAAACACAATGGTGGCTGTACAAACTGATCGGCTGGGTCACCACCGCCCTGGCCGTCTCTCTGGGCGCCAAATTCTGGTTCGACCTGCTCCGCCAACTGGTGAGCTTCCGCAGCGGCGGATCGGGCGGCACCGCCGCCGCTCCCCCCATCATCGTAACGACCGTACCAGCACCAGCCTCCCCCACCCCGATCCTGACCAAACCCGGCAGCGGCCTGTTCGAAAGCACCCGCCAAGCCCCCAAACCTGATCCGGACGACGCGAAAGGGTGATTTTTTCGGGGTGCGTGTTGCGTGTTGCGGGGTGCGTGTTTCGGGGTGCGGGTTGCGGGGTGCGGGTTGCGGGGTGCGGGTCGGTATTCTGATGAAATGACATGGCTTTTTTGCGCCCTCAGTCCTCCCCCTGCCCCCCATAGCCATCAACTTAAACGTTTGAAGGCGCTTTTTTACTTCGACATTCGATATTCTGCGGTTCGATATTCGATATTCCAACGTAGTTGGCTTAAAAAGTATCGAATATCGAACCGCAGAATATCGAATGTCGAAGTAAGTAAACCTTAAGTTGATGGCTATGGGGGGCAGGGGGAGGACTGAGGGCGCAAAAAACACCAAACATTAGTTACAAGCATACAGCCACTTCCCCGTACCACTACTAAACTGATAAGTGTGCAGCCAGGCTTGTTCCTTGGTCAGCATTTCAAGTGCAAATCACTTTTTAGGTAATTGAAAGAGCTGGAAACCAGGCCCGACGCACACATCTGTACGGACCTGGCTTTTAAAAAAAATTGAACGCCACTCTACACAATACACCACCCCAAAAACGCGTCACCCGAAACACGCACCACGAAACACGCACCACGAAATACGCACCACGAAATACGCACCACGAAACACGCACCACGAAACACGCACCACGACATGAAATACCAAGTCAAATTTGGCGGCAAAAAAGGCAAAACCATTCAACTGGTGGAAAGCCCGGACCTGCTGGCCATTCGAACCAAAGACAACCAAAACCTGAATACCACAGACTTGAGCCGCTCCGGCCGCAAGATCGTGGACCAAAGCACCGAAGTTGTGTCGTTCCCGGAAGCCGGCGTCAGTGTGCGCCGGGTATCTGCGCAAGGCGAACTGGAATCGGCCGGCGGCACCCGCGAACGCGACGACGCCCGCAGCGCCCTCAAACAGGAAGAAAACATCCGCTTCGCCGGCCGGGTGCTACAAGACGCCGAAAGCGGCGAAGTCATGCTCTACACTGAGAATTTTTTTGTCAAATTTCTCGATACCACGCCGGAAAAAGACTGCCTGGCAACGCTGGAAAAATACCAGTTGCGCATCAAAAACAAACTGGTCTTCGCCGCCAACGCCTATTTTGTAGAAGCCGTAGAAGGCACGGGCCTGGAAGTGTTTGGCATCGCCGAAAAACTTTTGGCGGAAAAACAGGTGGAATACTGCCACCCCGAGCTGGTGCAGGAACGCCGGTTCAAAAGCGTCAACCCCCTCCAATGGCACCTGGCTAAAACGGCCATCAACGGCAAAGCGATCAACGCGCACGTCAATATCGAAGCCGCTTGGGCCAAAACCCGCGGCAAAGGCATTACGATCGCCATCATCGACGATGGTATCGATACCGACCACCCCGAGTTTGCCGGCCGCATCGTGCACCCTTTCGACGCCACCCGCGAGCACAACGACCCCCGGCCTGCCGAAGCCGACGATAACCACGGCACCGCCTGCGCCGGCGTAGCCTGCGCCGCAGGCCTGCCCAACGGCGCCTCCGGCACCGCCCCCGAAGCCCAACTCATGCCCATCCGGCTGCGCAGTGGCTTGGGTAGCATGGCCGAAGCCAATGCATTCGTATGGGCCGCCGACCACGGCGCCGATGTCATCTCCTGCTCCTGGGGGCCCACCGACGGCGAATGGTGGAACCCCGCCGACCCCGTCCACAACCGCCATACCGGCCTGCCCGACAGTACGCGCCTGGCCATGGACTACGTCCTGAACAACGGCCGCAACGGCAAGGGCGCCGTTATTTTGTTTGCTGCCGGCAATGGCAACGAAGACACCAAAAACGACGGCTACGCCAACTACCCGGGCATCATTGCCGTAGCAGCCTGCAACGATACCGGCAAACAGTGCGTCTACAGCGACCACGGTGAGGCCATTTGGGTCAGTTTTCCCAGCGCCGATTTTGGCTGGACCGCTTTCCAGCACCCGGCCCCCATCAGCGAAGGCCTCCGCACCACCGACCGCGTGGGCGAACTGGGCTATTCTTCCGGAAACTACGTCAACTCCTTCGGCGGCACCTCGGCTGCCTGCCCCGGCATGGCCGGCGTTACGGCCCTCATGCTCGCCGTCAACCCCAACCTGAGCCCCGCCCAGGTAAAAGACCTGATCCGTAAGTCTTGTGTGCAAATCGATGTGTCTCCCAAAGAATACGACGCCAATGGCCACAGCATCCGCTATGGGTATGGCCGGATCGACGCCGGCCTGGCCGTCGACAATGCCCTGAAAGCAGCACAGTCAGCCGGCGCCAGCCTCGAAGGCACTGTGACGTTTCATACCGGCGCCGAGGTCCCGGTGCAAGCGGGCATCCTGCTGGGCGGCACGTTCAAACCGGTACGCCGGGTGCTCGGGTTGCGCCTGCGCCTGCATCCGGCGAGCGCAGGCCTGCAACTTCGCTATAAAGTCAATGTGTCGCTGGGCGGGATCGTTGAAAGTAAAAAGGAAGGCGATTTTACCGGCACCACCGTGGCCAGCCGGCGCATCCTGGGTTTTGCCCTGGAACTCAGCGGCAGCCAGGCCGCCCAATACGAATTGGAGTACGCCGCCCGGCTCAAAGGGCGCAAAACATTGGACAAGGCCAAAAACGGCGCCTGGTGCGGCACCACCAAAACTACCGGCCGCACGGTAGAAGCCATTTCCATTTTGTTAAAGAAGAAATAATAATAGTTGATTCCGGTCTAGTTGTGCCCCTATTTGGGTACCCGGCCGCCCTGCCCCTCATTTTAGGCATGGAATTTTCATAGGAAGGGAACATTGTATTTTTTTTATTAATCTCTGTTCCCATGACTCGATTGTTTTTAGTCCCAAGCCTGCTCTTTCTGTGTGCCCTATCCCTGCCTGGAAAAGACTTGCGCCCAACGCACCAACTCCCGCTCGCGGTCGAAGTAAAAACCATCACCCCTGCTTCCTGCTACAACCAGGCCGACGGCGCCATTGAACTGGAGGTACTCCAGGGCCTGGCGCCTTTTGCGTTTAAATGGAGCAACGGCGCCGATGTCCAAAACGCATCCAACTTACCGGCCGGTGTCTACAGCGTCACCATCACCGATGCTGACAACGGCGAGGTGGTCCTCCTCGATATCGACGTGCAGCAGCCCACGCCCCTGATCTGGGACGCGCCAGGAATCCAGTCGGTCGATTGCCTCCACCCCACCGGCGCCCTTACGGTAGCCGTCAGTGGCGGCACCCCGGGCTATACCTACCAATGGAACAACGGGCAAAGCGGCCCCTCGGCTACCGGGCTGGCGCCCGGCACGTACACGGCAACCGTGACCGATGCCAATGCCTGCTCCAGCAGCATCAGTGCGGTAGTGGCACAGGATTTTACCATGCCTATGGCCAACGCGGGCCCCTCGCCCCTGCTTTTGTGCTCCAATTCGATGGTCCAGTTGCAAGGTTCGGCATCCGGCGGCGCCAACCTGGCCTATGCCTGGACGGCGCTGGGCAATGGCCATATCGCCAGCGGCGCCAATACGCTGCAACCGACCATCGACCATTCCGGCACCTATAGTTTACAAGTCACCAACACCGCCAACGGCTGCACGGCCCTCAACTCCGTTACCATTGCCAGTCAGCACGAAGCGCCCACCGCCACTGCCGGCGGCGGCACCCTGCGCTGCAACATCAGCAGCGTCACCTTACAATCGAGTTACAGCCCGCTGCACACCACGTTCGGCTGGTCGGGACCGGGTGGGTACACCAGCCCACAGCAGAACCCCGTGGTCAGCAGCCCGGGCAATTATATTTTTTCGGTAACCGATACCCTCACAACCTGCGTCAGCCAGGCCATGGCCCTGGTGGGTATTGACACCATACACCCCAGCGTTTCGGCCGCTGCGAGTGGCGTCATTTCCTGTTTGACCCCCACAGCCACACTGACGGCCAGCTCTGCAACGGCAGGTGCCGGATTCCTGTGGACCGGCCCCAACGGGTTTTCTGCCAATACGGCCCAGACGAGCACCGGCGCACCGGGCTTGTATTCCGTCAAAGTCACCAACCCGGCCAACGGTTGTTCCTCCACTGCTACCGCGACGGTTCGCGGCAATACGACGCCTCCGGTGATCACGGCTTCGGCCAGCGGCATTCTGAGTTGTGTGACCCTTGCCGTAACGCTCAACGCCTCGGTGCAACCGGCCAATGCTACCTACCAATGGACCGGACCCAACGGCTTCAGTTCCAACCTGCTATCGCCGGTCGTCAATGTGCAGGGCACGTATATTTTTACGGCGACCAGTTTGCAAAACAATTGCCAGGCCACCACTACCGTGACCGTCCTGCGCAACGCCACCCCGCCGGACCTCACCGCGCTCGGCGGTATCAAAACCTGCGCCAACCCGACCGTGACGCTGCACGCCAACACCAACACCCCCAACCTGAGTTTTGTGTGGAGCGGCCCGGGCGGATTTTCGTCCACCCTCCAGCACCCGGTTGTCAGCACCCCCGGCTTTTACACGGTAGTGGCCACCAACCCGGCCAACGGCTGTTCCAATTCGGTAGGGGTGAACGTTAGCACCAATTACACGGTGCCGGTGTTGCTCGCCGTGGGCAGTACGATCACCTGCGCCAACCCCATCGGCAAACCGGTAGCCACCTCCACCACGCCAGGCGCCACATTTCTCTGGAGCGGCCCCAACGGCTTCAGTTCCAACATCCCCAACCCGCAGGTTACCTTGCCGGGCTTCTATTCCGTAGTGGCCACCAACCCGGTCAACGGCTGTACCACAGTCAGTTCGGTATTGGTTTCGGCCGACACCACCAAACCAATTGTGTATCCGGGTGAACCGCAGATGCTGAATTGCCTGGCATCACCCATCCTGCTCAGCGGCTTTGGTTCTTCTTCCGGCACCAATTTCAGTTACCTCTGGACTACGTTCGACGGCCATATCGTATCCGGCATTTACGGCCTCTACCCCCGCGTGGACGCCGTAGGCACCTACACCTTGCGCGTCACCAACAATTCGAGCGGTTGTGTCAGCAAAGACAGCGTGGAAATCACGCAGGCGCCACCGGTGTCTATGACGATTACCCCGGTGGTTCATGTGTTGTGCAACGGCAGTGCTACCGGCTCGGCCACGGCCAAGCCCAGCGGCGGCAACGGCAGTTATACCTACGGGTGGTCCAACGGCGGCACCCAAGCCACAGCCGCCAGTTTGCTGGCGGGCTACTATTCGGTGACAGTTTCGGACACCGACGGTTGCAGCACCGAGTCGTTTGTCGTCATTACCCAACCCAGCGCCTTGCAGGCCATGATGACCGTGACGCCACAAACGATCAACAACGTAAACAATGGCACGGCCAGCGCCTCGCCATCGGGCGGCACCATTCCATACACCTACAAATGGAGCAACAATTCCACCACCGCTGCCATCAGCGGCCTGGCGCCCGGCACCTACACCGTCACCATCACCGACAGTAAAGGCTGCACCCTGCTCAAATCGGTGCAGGTCAATGCCATCAATTGCACCTTGTCGGGCACCCTGGCCGCCACCCCAATCACCTGTTCAGGCGCAGCCAACGGCTCCATCACGGCCAATATCAGCGGCGGCACCAACCCTTTGCAGTACAAATGGTCGAACAACGCCGTGACCAAAACCATATCAGCGCTCCCGCCGGCTACCTACACGGTCACAGTGACCGATGCTACCGCCTGCACCCTGACACTCTCGGCAGCCGTGAGCAGTCCCGCACCGCTCGTACTATCGACCGTGAGCAAAGAAAATGTGCCTTGTATCGACTCCAAAACGGGTTCCCTCAGCACCGGTGTCACCGGTGGCACTACCCCGTACGTGTTTGCCTGGTCGAATGGCAGCAGCGCCAGCAGTATTTCCGGGCTCAGCCCGGGCGTTTATTCCGTCACGGCCACGGATAGCAAAGGATGCAGCAAAAGCCTGTCCGAGTCGATCACCGTCACAGACCTGAGCGCACCGCAATTGATTTTAAAAAATGCTACCGTGACACTCGATGCCAGCGGCCATGTGAGCCTGACGCCCGCTATGTTTGACAACGGCAGTTTCGATGCCGCGTGCAGCATCACTGCCCTGACCGTGTCGCCCCTCAGCTTCGATTGCAGCCAATTGGGCGCCCGCATCGTCACCCTCACCGCTACCGACACCAACGGCAACAGCAAAACGGGTACGGCCATCGCTACCGTCACCGACAGCCAGGCGCCGGTTTTGCAGTGCCCGGAGAGCAAGGTGGTCGGCGCCTGCCAACCTGTTGTGTCGTTTGCCTTGCCGCAAGTGACCGACAATTGCCCCATCAGCCCCAGCCAAGTCCAGCAAACCGCAGGCTTGTCCTCGGGCGCCGCCTTTCCGGTTGGCAAAACCCTGCAAACTTTTACCTACACCGATGCCGGTGGCCTCAGCGCGCAATGCAGTTTTGAAATTACGGTTGCTGAAGCGCCTTCCGGCACCGTCGATGCCGAGGGCGTGACCTGCCCCAACTCCTGCGACGGTTCGGCGGTGTTTACCTCGGGTAGCGGCACCACCATCAGCCAAATCCAATGGAGCAACGGCCAATCCGGCAGTTTTGCCAACGGCCTTTGCGCCGGCACCTACGAACTCAACTTCACGGACAGCTATGGCTGTTCGGCGTCCTTGCCCTTTGCGGTAGCCAGCGCCAGCGGCGGTTTTTTTGAAATCAGTTCCAACCTCAGCCCTGCCACCTGCAGCGCCGCCTGCGACGGCGTTGCCAGCATTTCGGTGGCGGCCGGCGCCGCGCCGTTTGGAATTTCCTGGAGTAACGGACAAATCGGCGAAACCGCCGTCAACCTCTGCGCCGGATCGTTCAGCGCCACCGTGACCGATGCGCTGGGCTGCAGCCAGGTCGAAACCGTACAAATTCAGGTAGTGGATGCCGTTGCCCCGACGCTCCAATGCCCCGGCAATATGGTAGCCGGCACCTGCGCCACGGCTGTGGCGTACAACCTGCCGACGGTACAGGACAATTGCCCCGTAGACCCTGATTTTCTGCAACTGGTGCAAGGCTTGCCCTCCGGCGGACAGTTTCCGCAAGGCCAGACAACACAAATTTTTCAATACACCGACGCTGCCGGCAATAGCGGGCAATGCAGTTTTACCGTCACGGTAGCGGCCCCGGCGAGCCTGCTCATCAGCGGCGCCGATGCGACCTGCGCCAACGCCTGCAACGGCATGGCCACCCTCAGCATTTCAGGTGGTTTGCCGCCTTTTTCCACGCAGTGGAGCAATGGCCAGTCCGGCCTGACCGCCACCCAACTTTGCGCCGGCAACTATGCCGCCAGCGTAACCGATGGCGCCGGCTGCCTGCAATCCCAAACGGTTTCGATTGCACAACCAGCAGCCCTTAGCCTGGCTGTACTGCAAGTAACGCCCGATGTCAATGCATCTGGCCAGGGCAGTATCGACATCGAAGCGACGGGCGGTACGCCGCCGTACAGTTTCCTCTGGATGCGCGACAATGAGCCCTTTGCCGGCACCCAAAACCTCAGCGGACTGCTGGCCGGCCTGTACCAGGTAACGGTAACCGACGCTCATGGCTGTGCCCTGGCCGGCGCCGCCATTTCGCTCAGCAACACCACCGCTATCCGGGAAGCCGCTTGGGCATCCGGCCTGCAACTGTACCCCAACCCAGCCGTCACCCAGACACGCCTGGTACTAGCCGAGGCCCTCGGACAAGAAGCATCAGTACGCCTCCTGAGCGTCAGCGGCGTGGTCGTGCAAGAACTACAGCTCGCTCCGACCGATCAGGTCCTGGAACTGGATTGCAGCGCCCTGCCCGCCGGCTTCTGGCTGGTGCACATCCGCAGCGCCGACGGCCAAACCGCCGTTCGCAAATTAAAGGTAAATTAATGTGGTCAATGTGGCCAATTGTTGAATGTGGCCAATGAGGCCAATGTGATGAATTAAATAATTTTTTTAATTTTTTTTTCATTCCACCACATTGGCCTCATTGGCCACATTGACCACATTAATTCACATTTACATTAGGATATTATTGATGGGTTGGAGGGCTGGGGGGAGATTGGTTTCGTCGAGCATTTCGCGCAGGTCGATTTCGATGGTGCGGCTGAGGGCCGAGATGGGCACGTCGTTGGCGCCGCCTTCGAAGGGATTTTCGGTGCTTTCCCCGACACGTTCCATGGAGTTGAACACCCAGGAAACAATGACGCTGAAGGGGATGGTCAGCCAGACGAATGCCTCGCCCAGTTTGGTAAATTCGTTGAGCATGCCGAAGGGCAGCAGGATGACCAGGAGCCGGATAAAAAACAGGTTGATGCTGGAAAACTGGCGCGGGTAGGGGAAGTTTTTGATGCGCTCGCATTTGCCTTGTTGGTCGTAGCATTCTTTGAGCAGGAGTTCCAGTTGGATAAACCGGAAGTTGTCGAGTTGGCCCTGGTCTGCCAGTTCGCGCAGTTGGGCCGATTGCAGGGCGATGAGGTGGGTGGCGCGGTTTTTTTTGCCGAGCACATACGCCTGTTCGGCCTCCGTCAGGAAGGGTTTTAGTTCGTCGTTCAGGGTACTTTCTTTTTCGGGTATCCGGTAAAAACGGGCATATTCGAGGTTGTGGGGTTGGCTCAGGTTTTCCCAACTGCGCGATTCGCGCAACTGAAAGCGCAGCGCCGTGAGCCAGGCGATGTGCCGGTAGATGAGTTGGCGGATGATTTCCTGCCGCGTTTCGGGTGTGGCAGTTGGATCGGTAGCCACAAAATCTTTCACCTGGATGCCCCAGGCACGACTGAGGTTGACGATGCCGCCGTAAATCTGGCGGGCTTCCCAGAGCCGGTTGTAGGTTTGGGTGTTTTTGAACCCCACGATAAACGCAGCCGCTGTGCCGATCATGGCAACAGGCACCCAGGGGATAGCGACCCAGGTGTACCCGAAGACCTGGTAGAGCACCGTGGGCAGGGTCGCCAGCAGGATAAGCCAGTAGATATCCCGCCGGGTCCAGAGTAAAAATTCCTTGAGTTTGTAATGGCTGCCGGTATGCATGACAGGAGCGGTTGACAGGTGGAGGACAGGTAGTTTGATGACTGCGGCGCTGTGACGCCGGCCCAATCGGAGGGCCAAAATACGAAGGGAAATGGTCCCGGCTTATTTTTCCGGCATGTTGATGGGCCGCATGTCGCCAACGGCCATGAGTCCGGCCCAAAAGAAGGGGTGCGCCAGTTCAAAGTGCTCCTCGTTGTTCAGGTAGGCGCGTTTGGCTTCCTGGAGGGCTTGGTCGATCGTGGTATTTTTTTCTGCCAATTTTTCAAACAACACCTGTACGAGCGGCGGCGCCGACATATCCGGCAAACTCCACAAACTCATGATGGTGGCCGGCACACCGGCCATCGTGAACGCCCGCGCCAGGCTGTAGATCCCCTCGCCTTGTTGCCATTTGCCAAAACCGGTATGGCAGGCCAGCAGCACCACCAGTTCAGCTTGCAATTGCATGATCTGGAGCTCGCCCGAATACAGCACATTGTCTTCCGGTTGCGGGGCTTGCGGGTGACCGATCATCAGGCGGGAGAGGGCCTGGTTGTCCAGGTCGGCAAAGCCGTGCATCCCGAGCAGCAGGACGACATACTTGCTGGCCACCTGTTTGAACAGGGTCTCGGTAGCCTCCCGGGCATAGCAATCGCCGCCGAGTTGACCGGCAATAGCGCCCGAAACCGTCTGGATGCCCGTCAGGTTTTGCAGCGAGAACCCAGACACCGGATCGGCGCTATTGGGCGGGTACACCGGCGTGAAGGCTGCAAAAAAAGGCCGGCCCTGCCGCTCGTGGCTGATCGAGCGTTGGATGGGCAGCAAGGTGGCGGAATAGCTGTAGGCGATGCTGTAGCGGTGCAACAGGTAGGGGAGTTTGGCCCAGGGCGCATCCTTGATTTTTTGCGGGAGCAGCACCTCAAAAGGAATGTAGGCCAGCAGGTTATCCGGAATAATGACCAGGCTCCCGATGTTGGGCTTGCCCTCCAGTTCGGGCGCCAGCAGCAGTCGGTAGAGGGCTTCAGCGGTATCGAGAAACCAGCGTTTCCGGCTGGGATCGTTGTTGAGCCGCGTGAGAAATTGGCCAAACTGGCGGGCCGTTTGTTTCCATTCCGGCGTGAGTGTTGCTTGGCGCCAGCCTAAAAACCGCTCCGCCGAAAACGAAAAGACAAACAGGGCGGAATCGGTCAGGTAATAATCGACCAGCAAGCCGTCGGAGCGGAGCAGGCCGGGCACCTCGCCGGCCTGGAGATACGAGATAGCAGCATCCAGGCGGGCGTAGCCGGGTTGATCCTGTTGGGTGGCTTCCAGTTTGCGTTTCCATTGGAACAAATCGTCTTCCAGCTGCGCCACCCGCTGCGCGTCGAGCGGCTTTCTTTTTTCGGCCGCAATTTCGCGCTCGTACCAGGCAATTTTAACCTGAATCTCGTCTTGTTGCAGGCGCAGGGAATCGGGGAGTTGTGTTTTTTGCTTTGATTTGATCAGGTTTTGCATCAGGATCACGCCGCGCACCTGCTCGGTGAGGTGAAATGCGCGTTCACCCAGGCGCTCGTCGTGCTGTTGCTCGTAGAGCTGCCAGGCCAGGGCCACAGCTTTGTCGAGGCGGAGGCGGCTGCCTTCGAGCGCCTGTTGGGTGGAGGACTCGTAATCGTGCGTCGCGCGCAATTTGGCCTCAACCAGGGGAATCAATTCGTAGCAATCGAGGGCTTTGTCGATGCGACCCAATTGCTCAAAACTCAGCGCTTTTCCCTCCAGGGCTTTGTAAATGATGTTTTCGGCGGTAAAACTGGCAGCGTCAGGGTGCTGCTCCACGGGGGCCTGAAAGCCCGGGAGAATGGCCTGCAAAGCCCGGTGATAGGCCTCCAGGGCTTCCGCCGGCTTGCCATACGCGAGCAGAATATGTCCGATTTCGGTGTAAAAAAACGCAATTTGCCGTTGTGTGGCGTCTTCGTAGTGCTGCGCAGTGTCGAGCGCCCGGCGGTACCACAGCAGGGCGTTTTCAAAGTCCTTTTTGGCAAAATAGATCTGCCCGTAGTTTTCAAATAAATTGTACTGAAACTCGGGCAGTTTGTGCGCAAAAGAGGCGTCGAGCGGCTGCTGGAGCGTCTGTTCTACGGCGCGGTTGATGCGCAGGGCTTCGTCGAAATCCTGCATTTTGGCCAGGCATTCGGCATAGCCCAATTGGGTGAACAGCCGGTCTTCCTCCGATAAATTGGGGGTAGCCAGGCCTTCCAGGAAGTAGCGCTTGGCCTCCGGGTAGTTTTTCATGGCCACATACAGCCCGGCGTAGTCGTTGAACTTGGCCACCTCCGGCATTTGGTACCGCTTGCTGTAGGCGTAGGCTTCTTTAAAAATTTGACGCGCGCTTTCAAACTCGCCGAGCCGCACGTAAGCGTTGCCCAATTGAAAATACAAGTAGCCGGCCAGATTGGCGTCTACCCCGGTCGGGGATTTGGCATAGATGGCGTAGGCATTCTGCAAGGCCGATTTGACCAGCACAAAATCCTCCGTGTGTTGTTTGGCAATGTAGGCCTGGATCAAAAACAGGCTGCAATATTCACTTTCTTCGCTGGCGCCGGCTGGCAAACGCCAGGCAGGCAGAGCCGTCAGGCAGCTATCCAGATACTCCAGCGCACTAAAAGGCTGGTCGTGCATATCGAGCAGCAAATAGGCTTTGCTGCCCGCCGTGTAAAGCCAGCGGCTCAAGTTGTCGGACGTTCGGAAAGCCACAAGCGCCTTGTCGACGGCTTGCAGGGCCTCCGGATACTGCCGGTTGGCGTGTTGGGCATTGAATTGCGCCAGCCATTTTTCACCCTCCAGGGAGTCGACCTGCGCGCTGGCCTGTATCGAAAACAAGCAAATAAGAATACCTGGAATGGCTGATGAGGCTAAACCCATAGTTGAAACATAAAAAATGCAAGGGCGCTACGCGAGTTTTTTGCGGACCAAGCGCCATATCATCCAAATCAAAAGCAAGAGCACAATAGCCAGCAACACCACCGACGCGATCGTCCAGCAGCAACAATTGGAGCCCGACACGGCCGGCGGGCAGGTACCCCCGCAGGCAAACCCGGCTTCCGGGCAAAGTTCGCGGCTATCGAGCGGGTAATTGTTGGTGCATTTGTCGTTGGCATAGGTAAATTTTACGCAAAGGCGCAGGGCCTTGCCGGCCACCAGGGATTGTACGCCGGCCCAGTTGGTTTCCACCCAAAAGTTGGTGTTGACACATACCTCCGCTTCGGTTTTTTTGGCGGCCGGGTCCAATGGATACGGCACAGCATCCAGGTAGGTGTCCCACTGGTACTCCCAGCTGTGTGTCGGGCCGGTCGTCGGGGGGGCCGGCAGCGACAGGATTTCGCTGTTGCCCGAAAAACTGGGTTCGCTCAGCAAGCCGGACTGGTCGGTGAGGCGAAACGTGAAATCGCTTTCGTGCATGTAGCCTTCGTTGCAGACTTCCATTTTGATCGTCACCTGGTACCGGTCGTTTCCTTTGGGGCAAATTTGGCGGATCGTCAGGCCATTGGGGTCGATGCTGGCCACCATTTCCACGTCCAGCGTATCGACGCCCCGGATGTAGAGCGGCGGGTCGTTGGAAATTTGAAATTCGGGCCCTTCCACGCTGGAAAAATGCGAGTGGACCTGGGTCATAAATTGTTGAGCCAATACGTCGCTGAGGTCCGAATCCTTGTTGAAGCGGGGCTGGCTGCCCACGGACACGGCCAGGTAGCGGCTGATGGGGAGCATCGTATCCTGGCCTACGATCCATCTGGGGTTCCAGATGGAGTGCAGGATCGGGAAAAAGCGAAATTCGGAAAACGAATTGGGTATGTTGCTACGGGTATCGTTGCTGACCGGGATTTCAAAATAATTCTGGTAGGGCCGCAAGTCCTGGACAAAATCCGGCAGATAGGCGGTGCCCAGGGCACTCACATCTGGCATAGTTGCCGGCGGCGTGACCGCGGCGACGTAGTTGGGCAGGTTGATGGAAAAATTGCTGAGGTCGTGCAGGGTTTCGGCGTGGTAGCTGGTCTCGTTGCGGAAACGCATGCTGTTGAAAAAGAAGAACACGCGGTTGATTTGGGCGTCGCCTTTGGGGGCCGACACCACAAAAGCGGTCGGGTACTTGGGCCGGTTTCGTTCGCTGTTCAGCACGTCCATCGACTGGTTGGGGCCGATCCGGTAGTTGAAGCCGCTGCCCGGGACGAAATCGTTCCCAAATTTATCACCGGTGCCGGTGATGGCGATTTTCCGGTGCGGGCGCGGCGGCGGCGAGGTATTGCTTTTCTTTTCGGTGAGCAACACTTCGGGGTCGTAACTGGCGGCCACCGGCGGGTAGCTGTAGTTCTGGCTGTGGGTCAGCAGGTCGTCGGCCGGTTCGAGGTTGGGCGAGAAGGCGCGAAAATTCCCGTCGCCGAAAATCCAGAACGCCGAATAGCGGGGCGTCACGCCGGGGTGTGTCTCCAAACCGGCATTGACGTCTTCCAGGTGAAAATACACGGCATTGCCCGTAGAGCTCACGACGGTGGTCTGGTTGGCGCAGGCGGTTTCGGATTCTGAATTAATATTTAGACAAGGCTGAGCGAAAGAGGCGGGTACGATGAGCAAGCACAACAGGATTATTCCAAAAATTTGGCTAGACGCTTTCATAGGTTGGTATTTTTTTGGACAGATGACAAATATGAATGTATTAAAATCAAAATTTGTTAACAACTTCAAAAAAAATATTTTTTCAGAATTTCTGTTTGTTCTCCGTTTACATCTTGGGCACTTCGGGCATTAAAGAGTAGAACGCGCCAATTTTAATCCACCCCCGAAGCCTGAACCATCTTGCACATTACACATTCAGGTAACTATGAAATCAGCTTGGGATGACCTTGACCATCTAAAGCAGCATCTGGAGCGCGCTTTGGACGACCTGTACCAATGCTACCGGCCGGCCTTTTTGCGCTGGCTACAGGCAGAATACCCTAACCTCGACCACCATGACCGCCTGGATATTTTTCAGGACACGGTGATCGTGGTTTGGAACAACGTCCGCTCGGAACGGCTTTCCGAGCTGCGCTCCACGCTATGGACCTATGTCTGTGGCATTGGAAAATTATTGGCAATGTCCAAACGGCGCAAACAGGGCCGGGTCTCCTATGTGGAGGATATGACCGAGTACCTGAAAGGAATGGACTCCTTCAGCGAACTCGAATTTATGACCCGGGACGAACTGGATCTGATTTGGAAGTACATCGACCAACTGGACGAGCCCTATTGCAGTGTATTGACCTTAACTTTTAAATACGACCTGTCGAGCGCAGAAATTGCAGAACTGATGAACGCTGCTTCTGCTGCCGTCGTGCGGGTCCAACGTAATCGCGGCATGAACCAACTTCGACAATTAGTAAAAACCCAGCAAATCTGATCGTTATGAAAAATCGAGCGGAACAACTTATCGATCTGTACTTTTTCCGAAAATTATCGCCGGAAGAAGAGCACGAATTGAAGTCCATGCTGGAAACAGATATGACCCTGGCCCAGGATTTTACCCTCCAACTCCAACTCAGCCAACAGGCTGCTGCTGCCGGCCGCTTCCACCCCCTCAAACAACGCCTGCAACAACTGGAACAACAACTCCCCCCGGAAAACCCACACCAGCCCAACAGGTTGCCCGTAGCAGGGATCGCCGCCACCGCCCTGCTCCTGATCTTGCTGCTCGGCCTCGCCTACTGGTATTTCAGCACGCCCCCGGTACCGGCGCCCCCTCCACCACCAGCCCCGGCAAACCAGCTTGCGCCACCGCCGCAGCCGCCGGCCCCGGCCCAGGAACAAGCCTCCCCTACCCCGGCCCCAGCCCCCCAAGTACCCAAGGCTCCGGTGCCCGCCCTCGATGTCGACACGGTCATGCAACGCTACTTCAGGCATTTCCCCAACAAAGTGACCGTTGCGGTAGCCGGCGTCGAAGATTCCATCCCCGGCGCTATTCAGGCGGCTTTCCGAGACTACGACAACCGAAACTACCGCGCCGCAGCCTCCAAATTGGGCTCTATTGTCCAATTTTATCCCACACAGTCGGTGTACCAGTTTTACTACGGCGTCGCCCTGATCGGCGACAAACAATACCAAAAAGCCATCGCCCCCCTGCGCTCCGTCAGCCGGCAAGAAGGCGAATACCGGGCGCCAGCCTTGTACTACCTGGCCCTGGCCTATGCCGGTACCCAGCAATACGGCCTGTCCAGGAAAACCCTCAACGCCTACCTGAACGACGAATACGGCATCACCTACCGCAAAAACGCCGAACAACTGTTGGTGGAATTGCCCCGGTGATATTGGGATATTGGGATATTGGATATTGGATATTCAACGCCGTGTTTGGTTTTTTACAAGCGCCAAATGGCGGAGCCCAAAAGTCCAGTTCAACGCAGCAAAAAGCACCTGTGTGCAGGTCGTATAGCAGTTCCCTCGCTGCGCTCGGGATGGCAACGCGGGTATTGAAAACTATTGGTTTTCATCAGTTTTTTCGCTGCGCTCAAAATTATTCCTGTGCAGGCAGGATTTTCGAGCGAAGCGGGAAATCTGGATAACAATGTAGCAACCAGGCAGTTCTCATCCCGAGCGCAGCGAGGGAACTGAGCCCTTTGAAAATACGCAAAAAACTACCCGGAAACCTTCGGCTTGCGTTCCTGTTGGACGCAGTTGCCCTGCCCAAGCCTCCCCTTGAAATATGCCTGGAAAACCCACTAAACCCGGCGCCTTCAGTGGGTTTGGTGAATAGCCACCCTCCTCTCCGGCAGGCCCGCTCAACCTTTTACATTTTACATTTTACATTTTGACTTAATCTCGCGCCTCCCTTTAACCCAACCAACCTAACCTATGACACCGACCAACCAACCCTTGGCCCTAATCCTCTATTTGCTGGTATCGGGCAATTGCCTGTTTGCCCAAGCCCACGACATCCCGCTCCGAACCGAGGCCCAATTGAAAATGTTTTACCAGCAGCGCGAGCCCCAAGCCTCTTCTGCCGTACAAAACCGCCTCAATACGCTCCGCGCCCGCATCGCTGCCCAAAAACAGTCCTACACCGTGGGTTTTACCGGCGCCTCCAGCCGAAGCCTGGATCTATTGACCGGCGACATGGAGTCCATTCCCGACCAGGATGCCACCCGCATCAAAACCCGGATGAGCAGCCGGCCCGGCGAAAGCGAGCACCCCGGCTCCCTACCGCCCCGCTGGGATTCCCGAACCAAAGGCTGGGTATCGCCGGTCAGAGACCAGGGCCACTGCAGCAGTGCCTGGGTATTTGCTGCTGTAGCCATGTACGAAAGCAGTTTTCGCAAGCGCAACAGCGCCGGCCTGGATGCCGCCGAGCAACACGCCCTGAGCTGTTCGGGCGGCGGCGATGGCAGCGGCGGACTTGCCTACAAGGTGTTTCAATGGATGGTGGAAAACGATCAAAACCTGAAACAGGAAAGCGAGTTGGCCTACACCGAAGCGCCCACCGCCTGCCCGGACAGCAACACGACCGCGCCGTACTTCGCCGAATCCTGGACCGTGTTGCGGCCCGACGGCGACATCACCCAAATCGCCAGTGTGCCACTCCTGAAACAGGGCATCCTGCGCTATGGCGCCGTGAGTGTCAGCCTGCTCGCTACGGAAGAGTGGGTTGATTACACCGGCGGCATCCTGGATGGCTTGCCCAGCACGCCCGGCCGGCCCCGCACCAACCACGCCGTGCTCCTCATCGGTTGGGACGACGACAAGCAGGCTTTCCTCGTAAAAAACTCTTGGGGGACCGATTGGGGCCTCGACGGCTTCTGTTGGGTCAAGTACCAACACTACAACATTGGCTGCCGCGCCGCCGTCGTGCTGGCCCAACAACTGGAGCATTGCATTGCCTTCAACCCCAACAACATCAGCCTCACCCCCGACTACCGGCTGACAGACGGCGATCTAAGTCTTTTTGCCCTGCCCAACCGGAAAGAAGCCGAAAAAACCATGGCGCTGATCAAAAAATATGGCCTGAACCGCAGCTGTGCCGTCGGGCTGCCCAATCCCTCTTTTTCCTATTGCCTGGTGACCCACAAGAGCCCGCAAGGCCCGGCTGCTGAAGAAGATTGCCAGGCCTTTGATCCGGCTGCGTTGCGCCTCGAAAAAGTCGGCGGCCGGTATGCATTGCTGTACGGCAACGAAAGGGTCGTTCCGTTTGAAACCCGCAAAGAGGCGGTATTGGCCCTCGGTATCATCCGGAAATACGGCTTCCGGTTCCAGTGTTTTGTGGGCCGGCCGGCGCCGTCGTTCCTCTACCTGCGCCAATAAAAACGCCGTGTCCGCTGCAGCAGCCTTCTGGGGCGAGGAGCTACTGAGCGGACAACGGGGGATTTGGTTTTACGGGTCTACAGGGGTTTGGTCAAGTGGGGGTACCAGGTTGAATGGGGGCTGGCAATTGGGGTTTTAGGCAATTGGGGTTTTAGGCAATTGGGGTTGGTTCCCTGGGATTCGGCACTACACTGGTTGTACTGGGGTTGGTCAAGGGGCTTGGTTTTGGGGGTATTACCAGGCTTGGGGTCCTATTCCTTTGTTCGTTTTCTTTTGGATCATTGTACAGTATTATTAGCCGCAATTTCTAGCGCTTACATACATTAATGCCACTGGGCCCAGTGGCGTTAACAGGCGGAGCAAAAAAGTTTAAAAAAAATAGCGGCCGTTCGGAGCGCGTGTATTGCCCAGGTTTTTCAGGAGCACTTATCCAATGATTTTCAAACACTTACAAGCCGGCCTTGCCGTAGACGACCCTGCCTTCGACGCGATGTACAGCCGGCGGATGCGGCAAGTTGCGGCGTTTCATTTTACACCGGTCGCCGTGGCCAAAGTGGCGGCGCAGTACCTGGCAGACCGGCCGGGCGCCCGGGTGCTGGACATTGGTTCGGGCGCCGGGAAGTTTTGTATGATCGGCGCAGCCTGCACGCAGGGGCTGTTTGTGGGCGTGGAACAACGCCTGAGCCTGCACCGGCTTGCCGAACGCCTGAGCCTGCACTATGCCCTGCCGAATGTCCGCTTTATCCGCTCCAACATCACGGAGGTCGACTTTCAGGCCTTCGATGCGGTGTATTTTTTCAATGCTTTTCAGGAAAATGTGATCCAATCCAGCCCAATCGACCGCTCGGTGCCGCTGGACAAACCGCTGTACCGGCTCTACTCCGAATACGTGCGGGGCCAATTGGCGGCCATGCCCTCCGGCACCCGCCTGGCCACCTATTTCAGTTACGGCGACGAGGTGCCGGAAACTTTCCGGGTGCTGGAGACCGATTTTGATGGCAAACTGAAATTGTGGGAAAAACGGGGCTGAGGCTGCTCCAGATGAAAAAAACTCCTGGTGGCGGAAGGCTATTTGCCGGCATTTTATACCATTCGTCGGGGCTCCTTTTTCAGACAGCGGAAAAAAACATATCCTTGCACGGCGCACTGCCCCAAAACAGCCCTTTTACGTTTGGGGCAGCAACACCCAATCTGCCATGGTGCCTACTTTTCGAATTCTATCCGGCTTTTTCCTCCTGTTTGCAGGCGTGCTGCCGCTCTCCGCGCAACACGAGTTCTACAATTCCCAAACCTTTGGAAAAAACATCGGTTTTAGTGCCCGGGCCAACAGCATCGCCGAAGACAACGAAGGCATATACTGGGTAGGCACCGAAAACGGCCTGTATCGCTTCGATGGCGCCTACGCCCGGCAAGTGTCCAAAAGACCGGATCAAAACGAGGGCTTCAGCATCATTCAAGACCTGGACTTCGACGCGGCGACCAATAGCCTATGGATTTGCAGCAGCAGCGGTTTTTGCCGGTATGACCTGACAACCAAACAAGTCGAGGATTTTAACCCCGCAGATTTTTTCCCAAAAGGTGAAATTACCCAGCGCAACAAACTTGCTTACCAAGACCGTCAGGGCGAGTGGTGGGGTGATCTCAATGTGAATGGCCTGGCTCACTATATACCCCAACGCAAACAAGCCGAGCAGTTTGTAGTCCCCGAAGCGCTGTTGAAGGGCAGAAATGTGGCCAACCTGGCCAACACCATCCTTTCGGTGGAGCAGGACAGCCAGCATGATTCCATCCTTTGGGCGGGCACCCGCGCCGGACTAATCCGGGTCAACAAAGTGACCAAATCCATCCAGTACTTTTATTTTGAACACCCCAACACCGCGCAAGCCGCTGATGCCAATGCCATGCAGCGCCTATTATCGCACCAAAACGGGCGCTTGTACATCGGCACCTGGAACGGCGGGCTGCTCGAATTCGACCCGGCGACGCAGCGTTTCCGGCAGTTTTTCCCCAACCTGAGCGGGTACGAGCCGCACACCACGGCAAACTTGGTGCACACCCTGTTCCTGGCCGGTCCGGAGGCCTTATGGGCCGGCACCGGCGTCGGCATTTGCCGGTTCGACCTGCGCGAACCCGGATTTTCGCAGGTTAAAAAAGGCAAACCATTGAACTACCGGGACAAAAAGGGCAACTATTGGGGATTTTACGACGGGCTGGTGTTGTATGAACGCTTGCGCAACCAAAACCCGCGGATACCCTTCCCCGAAGCACAGGAATTTCGAATGGACTTGGCCACTAAAAAGGTGTATTGCAAAAATTTCAGCACGCCAGGGATTTGGGAATTCAACACAATCGACAACAGCCTCCGCGGCCTGCCCTTGCCGGGAACCGGCAGCAAAGCGACCAATGGTTCTGTACTGGAATTGACCGCTATGGGCCTGTTGACCAACGATATGGAGCGGTTGTACCTGTTGCCGAAAGGAGAAAGCCGGTTTGTTCCCTTATTCACCGCGCCTGCCGATGCCGGTTGGTTGTCATCCGTGGCCCTGCCCGATGGCGGCGCCCTGATCTGTGGAGAGCAGGGCTACCTGATCCATTTCAAACCGGGCAACAGGACGCCTGCGCTGTATCCACCTGACCTGGTGAGCGGCGGGAACCCTGATTTGAAGAACGGTATTTGGGTGACGTCTGTTGACCAATGGGGCCGCGCCTGGGTCCGCGCTTCCGGCGGTTTTCTGCTCTTTGATTCGAAAAACGGGCAATTTTTGCGCTTTCCGTATAAGGAAATGCCGGACAAAATCTTTCCGGATATCCGGGCCTTGTGTCCCGACAATCAGGGGCGCATGTGGTGCGCCGGGCCGAGCGAACTGGGCTATCTGGATCAAGCCCACCCGGAACGAGGCATCGTGCAGCGTTACAAAGCAGCCGGCGGTTTAGACTTTACAGATATTGGCTACCTTCAAATCAGCCCGGACGGGAATATATGGGTAAGTTGTTGGAATGGCTTAATTCGGTTTACGCCAGCATCCGGATCCCACCGCATTTACAGACCCCGGACCCGGACGCATAGTTTTTTGCCCGATGGCAATCTACTCGCATGTTATTGGGACGGGTTCTTCATCACACACCCCGACTCACTCCTCAGCGACACTACCCCACCCCGCCCCTACGCCACCTGGTTCAAAGTACTCGACAAGGAAAAAACCCTTTTGGGTAGCCTGTTTGCTCCGGATGAAATTCGGCTCTCGCCACAGGAAAACTTTATCTCGATCGGCTTTTCAGCCCTGGGCTTTCTCCTCCCAAGTAAGTACCAGTTTGCTTACCAACTCGTGGGCGTCAACGACGACTGGGTCAATGCCGATGCCGACAACCTCGTGGCGGCCTACACCGCCCTCCCTGGCGGCGACTATGTGTTCCGGTTGAAAGTCCGCAACGCCACCGGCCACTGGACCCAACAACCCTACGAACTGCGCATCCACATCGCCACCCCCTGGTACCGGAGCTGGCTGGCCTGGCTGGCCTACGCCGGCCTGACCATTTGGGCAGCCTGGCGCTGGCTGCGCGCCCGCGAGCGGCAGTTGATCGTGCAACAACGGCTCCAGGAAGAACAACGCGAAGCCGGGCGGCTCAAAGAACTGGACCACTTCAAAAACCGCTTTTTTACCAATATTACCCACGAGTTTCGCACCCCGCTGACGGTCATCCTGGGCGTTGCGGCCGATCTGGAATCGGAAACCAGGGCCCAACAGACATTGCCCGGGCTGCAAACCAAAGTGGAGGGCTCCCTGCCGCTGATCCGCCGCAACGGCCAGCGCCTGCTCGAACTGGTCAACCAAATGCTCGCCCTCTCGCGCATCGATGCCGGGGCTTTGCCCGTTCAACTGCTGCGCAACGACGTGATGCCCACCCTGCGCATCCTCGTGGAGGCTTTTCATTCGTATGCCGTGTCGCAAAAAATCGGGCTGCAATTCCACGCCGATCCGGAGCATTTTGAGATGGATTTCGACCCCGAACTACTGCAACGCCTGCTGAGCAACCTCATCGCCAATGCCTTAAAATTCACGGAAGAGTACGGCAATGTGCTGGTCAGCGCCAAACCCATTCGGGAACAGGAGGGCAGCGAGTGGCTGCAACTGGAAGTCCGCGACAGCGGCATCGGCATTGCGCCGGAACATATTCCCTTCCTGTTTGACCGGTTTTACCAATCCGGCGCCGCTCCGTTGCGGGGCGAAGAAAGTTCGGGCATCGGCCTGGCCCTGGTCAAGGAAATCGTCAACCTGCTGAACGGCCGGATCGAGGTCGCCAGCACGCCCGAACGGGGCAGTATCTTTCGGGTGTGGCTGCCGGTGAGCCGGCTGGCCGAAAAACAGCAACCGGAAGCCTCCGGCACAACGCTGGCCCCCGCTCTGGCCCTGCCCCTTCCGCACAACACCGAAGCACGCAGCGAGAGCCTGCCCCTGATCCTCGTCATCGAAGACAACGCCGATGTGCTCGACTATATCCACAGTTGCCTGTACCCCGACTGGCAGGTGCTCACCGCCCGCAACGGCACACTGGGCCTGGCCGTGGCGCAGGCGGAACTACCCGATGTCATCATCAGTGATGTGATGATGCCGGGCATGGACGGCTTTGCCCTCACAGCGGCCATCAAAGCGGACCTGCGCACCAGCCATATCCCCGTGCTGCTGCTCAGCGCCAAATCCACCCGTGCCGACATCATCGAAGGGCTGTCCAAAGGCGCCGACGATTACCTGGTCAAGCCCTTCGACAAAACCGAACTCCTGCTGCGCCTGCGCAATTTTCACCAACAACAACTGCGCTGGCAAAACAAACCGGCCGCTCCGGAAGCCCCCGACCCCATGCCCCCGGCGGAGCGAAGCTTTCTGAACAAGGTGGATGCCGCTATCGAAGCGCAACTGGACCAACTGGAATTCAAAGCCGAACACCTGGCACGGGCGCTCGCCCTCAGCCGTGTGCAACTGCACCGCAAACTGACGGCTCTGACAGGCGCCTCCACCGGGCTCTACATCCGCCGCTACCGCTTGCAGCGCGCCCGGCAATTGCTGGAAACGACCGATCTGCCGGTATCTGAAGTGGCCTGGAAGGTTGGGTTTGAAAACCTCTCGTGGTTTTCGCAGGCCTACCGCGAAGAATTTGGGATAAGTCCGCGCGAAACACGCCAGTAGCCGCAGGCAACATCCAAAATGGTGTTTTACAGTATTTTACAGACGTATTTTTTTTGCTTATGAAACCCGGACTACAATTAATTCAGGTAAATTTCACCGGGAACTAAAGTTTCTGAAACACAGACTAAAATGGTTTGGAGCCGGAAGGGCTGAGATTTGGGAGTGCAAAACAACCCCGCACGTCCACCCTATTTTTTTCATTCCGCAACACTTCCAAAACAATGACACGTCTGTACACCTCCCTCTGGGTGTTGGCACTTTTCTGTCTCACCAATAACTCCCTTCTTTTTTCACAAGCCGCCTGGACCAGCCACACGCCGCCCTTTGGCGACACGATTGGTATCTCCGACATAGAGGTGGTTTGTTTAGGCCGGGGCGCGTATTTCGGGGTGCGTGTTTCGGAGTGCGTACTCCGCCGCAACTGTCTTACTCGTACTTGCTTCTTATCCACCATAAACACCCCAATGTGATGCATTTTTATACCCAAACCTTCGGATTATACCTCCTGCTACTCCTCTTCTCTGCCGGGCCTCTGCAAGCAGCCACCCTCGAATCGGCCATGAGCGGCAACTGGAACCTCAGCAGTACCTGGGTAGGCGGCATCCTACCCGGCGCCGCCGATGATGTGGTCATCAAGTTCAACCACAACGTGACGCTGTCGGATACCCGCTCGTGTGCAGGTCTGCTGGTGGAAAGCGGCGCGACGTTCTCGTTGTCGGGCACCCTGAACCACAGCGGCTCATTTTTAAACCAGGGCATCACCCAATGGAGCGGTGGCGAGTTCAGCGGAAGCGGCAGCATCACCAACGACGGCACCCTCAACGCCAGCGGCTTTACCAACCACAATACCACCGCCAACATCACCAACAACGCCGGCAAAACCATCAACTGGACCGACGGCTGGTTCGACCAGGCCGGCGGCGGACAAACCCTGTACAACAACGGCATCTTCAACCTCATTGGCAACAACCCCGCTAATTTGACCTGCAAGATGCCCATCGTCAACACCGGAACAATCAACAAAACTGCCGGTACCCTGAACATCGTGCAAACCCTGGACAACCAGGCCGGCGGCGCCGTAACCCTGTCGGCCGGCGCCACGATCAGTTTCACCACCGGCAACCTCACCCAAAACGGCACCTTCACCGTGCACGGCACCGTGGAGCTGAGCGGTGGCGCCCACAGTTTTGGCGCCAATTTCAGCGGCAGCGGCAGCCTCAGCATCAACGGCGCCACCACCGTGACGGCTCCCGGCGGCTTCGCCCCGGCACTGCCCACCATCAACCACTCGGCAACGCTCAACGCCGGCGCTGCCACCGCGCTTACCATCCCCAACGGCAGCACCTGGAACTGGAGCAGCGGCGATTTCGGCGCCTTCACGAGCATCACCAACGACGGCACCCTCAACGCCAGCGGGTTTACCAACCACAACACCGCCGCCAACATCACCAACAACGCCGGCAAAACCATCAACTGGACCGACGGTTGGTTCGACCAGGCCGGCGGCGGACAAACCCTGTACAACAACGGTATCTTCAACCTCATTGGCAACAACCCCGCTAATTTGACCTGCAAGATGCCCAGCGTCAACACCGGAACAATCAACAAAACTGCCGGTACCCTGAACATCGTGCAAACCCTGGACAACCAGGCCGGCGGCGCCGTAACCCTGTCGGCCGGCGCCACCATCAGTTTCACCACCGGCAACCTCACCCAAAACGGCACCTTCACCGTGCAGGGCACCGTGGAACTGAGCGGTGGCGCCCACATGTTCGGCGCCAATTTCAGCGGCAGCGGCACCCTCAGCATCAACGGCATCACCACCGTGACAGCCCCAGGCGGCTTCGCCCCGGCACTGCCCACCATCAACCACTCGGCATTGCTCAACGCCGGCGCTGCCACCGCACTCACCATCCCCAACGGCAGCACCTGGAACTGGAGCAGTGGCGATTTCGGCGCCTTCACGAGCATCACCAACGACGGTACCCTCAACGCCAGCGGCTTTACCAACCACAACACCGCCGCCAACATCACCAACAACGCCGGCAAAACCATCAACTGGACCGACGGCTGGTTCGACCAAGCCGGCGGCGGACAAACCCTGAGCAACAACGGCATCTTCAACCTCATCGGCAACAACCCCAGCAATTTCAGCTGCCTGATGCCCATCGTCAATGCCGGTGTACTGAAAAAATCTACAGGCCTACTCAATTTTGGACAAGCCCTGGACAACCAGGCAACGGGCACGATCCAAGGCCAGGGGACGCTGACCTTTACCAATTCCCTGACGAATACGGGCTGGATCGAGCCGGGGCTGTCCACGACAGGGACCCTCAGCATCAACCGCACGAGTGGCGTGCCGGTACACAAGCTGGCCATAGAAGTAGCCAGCAATGCCGGTCCGGGCAGCGGGCACGACCAATTGCAATCTGTGAACGCCGTTAGCATCGACGGCGCGCTGACGGTCAGTTTGACCGGCGGGTTTACGCCGGCCTATGGCGCCGTCTACACGATTATGACCTACAGTAGCCGCAGTGGTACGTTTTCCAGCGTGAGTCCGGATTGCTGGACCCCGAACTACGGCCCCACCAGTACGACCATCACCTACGAGCCGGACACCTGGTACGCCGATAGCGACGACGACGGATTCGGCGACCCCAGCCAGACCCAACTGGCCTGTACCCAACCCTCCGGATACGTGGACAATAGCGACGATTGCAACGACAACAATGCGGCTATACACCCCAACGCCACCGAAACCTGCAACGGAATGGACGACGATTGCGACGGGCTGACCGACGACGACGACCCCAGCATCAGCGGACAAACCCTTTGGTACGCCGATAGCGACGACGACAGTTTCGGTGCCCCCGCCCAGACCCAACTGGCCTGCTCCCAACCCTTCGGATACGTGGATAATGGCGACGATTGCAACGACAACAATGCGGCTATACACCCCAACGCCACCGAAACCTGCAACGGATTCGACGACAACTGCGACGGCCAAACGGACGACAACGGCTGCGCCAACACCATCAGCGGCTATGTTTGGTGGAGCCAGGACCAAACCAGCGGCGTAAAAGACGTACATGTCGCGCTGAGTGGCGACCAAACTGGCTCCAACACCACACTGCCCGATGGGGCATACACCTTGACCGTGAGTTCAGGTTCCAATTTTACCATCACACCCGCCAAGACCCTCAACAAGCTCAACGGCGTGAGCACGGCGGATGCCCTGCGCATCCAGTTGCATGTGTCCAATGTGAGCCTCATCACCAACCCGTACCAACTCGTGGCGGCCGATGTCAACAAATCCAATTCCGTGTCTACGCTCGACGCGACCATCATCAACCAGGCCTTGTTGGGCAATCCGGCCGCGAACCTACAGTTCAAAACCTCCTGGCGGTTTGTGCCGGCGGCCCATCCGATGAACAACCCACCCTGGGGTTTCCCGGAAAAAATTACCCTCAACGGCGTGCCGAACGGAGCCAGCGCACAAAACTTCTATGGCATCAAAACGGGGGATGTCATCGCGGTCTACGCCAACCCAGCCAATTTCAGTGCGCCCGAGCCGCTTGTTCTCGAATGCCCGGACCAGGTGTTGGTACCCGGCGCCCGCCTTGTGGCAGAGTGCAGCGCACGGCCGTTTTCTGAGCTGGCGGCCTTGCAACTGGCCCTGCGTTTTGACCCTGAACGCCTGACCCTGGTGTCGGTTCAGCCCCTGGGGGCATTGCCCTTGTCGGAAGATCATTTTGGTCAATACGAAGTCGAAGACGGCATCCTGCGGCTGGCCTGGTCGCAAGCCCAGGGCGTCTCCCTCCAGCAAACCAGTCCTTTGTTTCGGCTGGAATTTGAGGTGCGGGAAGGCGGTGGCCGGCTGAGCGAGGCCCTCGCGTTGGCAGACGACCGGCTGCCCGGCCGGGCGTACAGCAGCAGTTTTGTTGAATCTGAACTTCAACTGCAATTTGCCGGTACCACCGGCACCGCAGCGCCCGTCGCGACAGGCCTACAGTTGTTGCAGAACCGGCCCAACCCCGCCCAAGGCCACACCAACATTGGTTTTGTATTGCCGGAGGCTTGCGTGGCACGGCTGCGCCTGTTCGACGCGGCCGGTCGAATCGTGGCCGAGCGCAAGGATCAGTTTCCGGTTGGCCGGCACGACCTGCGCTTCGACCTGAGCGGCTGTGCGGGGCTGTTGTATTATGAACTCACCACACCGGTGGGCACCCTAACGCGTAAAATGATAACTGTAGAATAAGACTCTCGCCTTATGTTCAAAACGATTTCTTTGCTCTTTTGCCTGATGACGGCCTCCCTGGCAGCGCAAACCCCGGAGTGGGACTATTTTTACCCTTCCGGCACAGTCAGCAGCCTCGCCGCTCGCGGCAATACCATCCTGGTTTGTGCCACCAACGGTTACGGCATTACCCGCTTCGATACCTTGGGCAACGCCACCATTTTTGATATTTTCAATTCCGATATTCCGTTTCAAACAGCCCGGCAAGTGTGCATAGCCCCTGCCGGCGACTGGTGGGTGCAGCACCCGGGGGGCATCGCCCGGTACGACGGCGCCGCCTGGACCAACTGGGATACAACACAGATCGGCCTGGTGTTTACCGGCACGACGGTCACGGCCCTGGAGGCTGCGCAGGATGGCTCGGTATGGCTGTCGACCAACAACAAGGGCGTTTTGTTTTTTGAAAACAATACCTGGACCAATTGGAACAACACCAACTCGGGTTTGCCTTCCAACGACGTGCGCGACCTGGCCTTTGGCCCTGACGGGAAAAAATATTTCGCCACCAGCGCCGGGCTGGCTCAGTTGGACGGCAGCACCTGGACCGTGTCCAACGCCGCCAGTACCGGCTTGTCCAATTTCAACAACTGCAAATCGGTGGCGGTGACGCCGGCCGGCGTCGTGTGGGTTACGGAGGGCCAAAACCGCTTTGCTAAACGGGAAGCGGGCGCCTGGACCGAATTAACGGCTGCCGCTATTGGTCTTACCGCAGCGGGATTCTCCGGTCAGGTAGAAACCGATGCGCAGGGCCGGCTATGGCTGTCGTACAGCAAAAGCATATCCCGCCTGGATGCAGCGGGCTGGACGCACTACACAGAAGCCGCATTTGGCTGTACCGTGACCGTTTCGCTTTCTCCCGGCATCCAGATGCGTACTGACGGCGCGGGCCAACTATGGGCGACGGTGTGCGGGCTGAGCCGCTTCGACGGACAGGCGTGGAAATCGTTCTCGCTCGGCAACTCCGCACTGCAAGGCGGGCAGATATTTGCTATTGCACAGGACACGGCGGGGCATATGTGGTTTGGCGGCGACGGAGGCATTGCGAAAAAAGAAGGTGACCAATGGCAAGCCTTTGATCCTGAGGATTGGGGGCTCACGAGTTCGAGGGTGTATTCGGCGCACGGCGATGCCTTGGGCAATGTTTGGTTTGGAGCGGACAACGGCGAAATCCTGCGCTTTGACGGGAGCACCTGGACCGTTTTTGACACCGTCGTGAAGGCCCTGCCTGGTTTTAGCGCCTATTGGGCCATCGCCTCTGCGCCCGACGGGACCGTTTGGTTTTCGTTGGTGCCGCAGGCCACATCCGCTGCGCTGGCACGGTACAAAAATGGCGAATGGACCTTTTTCACGCCCGGCAATGCACCTTTGCCCGACTTTGACATCGTCAGCATCGCGGTGCAGCCCGACGGCGTGGCCTGGTTTTTGGTCAACGACCGCCTGCTCCGCTACGACGGTAGCCAGTGGACGTCCTTTGACTCCAAAGCAAGCGGGGCGCCGTTCACGATCCTGCGCCACATGGCGTTGGCGCCTGATGGAGCGCTGTGGATCACATCGGATGCCGGTCTGCTCCGTTTCGACGGCGCCAACTGGAGCAGCCTGACGGTGGCCAATGCCGGCATCCCCTCCGACAACACCTTCCGGGTCAGTTTTGACCGGGCCGGCGGCATGTATATGGCTTATGATCCGGCAGCCAAAGCGGCGAATTGCGCCGTTTTGCGCGGCGGCGTCTGGACCGAACTGGTGCATCCGAACTTCGAACCGGGTTTCAATACACGGCCCTGGGTGATCCTGACCGACCGCGACGACCGCCTTTGGTTTTCCAATTTCAACGACCCCGACAACGGCGTTTTCCACTACGACCCCATGCTGGTACAGGCCTGGGAGCCGCCGGCGATCGGGGGACCTTGGCAGGTATTTCCCAACCCCACCCGCTCGGTGTTGCAGGTAAGCGTGCCGGGCGAAGCCCCGCCCAACAGTCGTTTCGAGATCCTGGACTTGTATGGAAAGACGCTCCGGCAAATCCAAACCGGCCCCTTGAGCCGTACAGGCGCCCGGATAGATCCCGGCGATTTGCCGTCGGGGACGTATTTGTTGCGCTGGGTGGCCGACGGCGCGGTGCTGGGGCTGAAACGGTTTGTGTTGCTGCGGGAGTAGGGAAATTTGGGTTTATCATTTTTAACCAGACAAAAACCATTTCATATTATTTAAAACAAAAAACATGAAAAAAATCAATGCAATTAAAACCGCAGGGACGCTCATGGGCATTTGCCTCAGTATTTCAATTTTATTTACTTCTTGTCAACCGCGGCAACCTGCGGGGGTAAAAAAGGGAGATTTGTTTGTAAAGTCCTGCGAATCTTCAGGCTCTCCAAACTACGAGATTTGTATTCTTTGTAAAGACCCTGAAAAAACCGTTTGTAAAAAGTATATCTGTCATAGTGAAGGCGATTGTGAAGTATGGCCTTATCCCAGACAACCTTCTTCTGCGGAAATTAAAAAACTAATGAAAAAGCAATAAGTACAACAGCGAACCGGGGAATACCTTTTTTGAGCACCCCAACAAAAACAAAACGCAATATATTTTTTCCATGTAGGTTTACAGGTACTTCAACGTACCCTGTAAACCTGCTTTTTCATTTCCCAATACCCAGAGAAGCGTTGTGTTTTCGGCCCTAAAGGGCCTCGACCAGGGCGGCATAAATGCCGCGCTACCGGCTCGTAGTCCCTTGGGAGTCGGCCCTAAAGGGCCTCGGCCAGGGCGGCATAAATGCCGCGCTACCGGCTCGTAGTCCCTTGGGAGTCGGCCCTAAAGGGCCTCGACCAGGGCGGCATAAATGCCGCGCTACCAGTCCCAATTGGCCACATTGACCACATTCATCCAATTGACCACATTCACCCACATCGTCATGTGGTTTCCGTACGATTCCCCCAGCCCTACTTTTGCCTTATGGAAAACATTCACCTCGGCATCATCGAAGACGACCCGGTCATCCGGGAAAGCCTGGAAACCTATCTGGGCGCCCATCCGGCCCTGCAATTCAGCATCGTTGCCGGCAGCGTGGAAGAGTTCCTGGAAAAGGCCGACAAGCCCCTGCACCGGCCCAAGATGGATGTACTACTGCTCGATATCGGCTTGCCCGGCATGTCGGGCATCGAGGGCATCCGGCACATTCGGCAAAAATTTCCGGACACGGATATCGTCATGCTGACGACCTTCGAGGAGAATGACAAAATTTTCAAATCGCTGTGTTCGGGCGCCTGCTCCTACATTGCCAAGCGCACCCCTTTGTCGACCATCCAGGAAGCCATTTTCACCATCCACCGCGGCGGCTCGTTTATGTCGCCCTCCATCGCCCGCAAAGTGGTGCAGCATTTTATGCCAAAAGTGCGCCAGGAAGACGACCTGCTCTCGCCCCGGCAGCAGCAGATTGTGGAGGGCCTGGTGGATGGCCTGAGTTACAAGCTCATCGCCGACAAACTCAGCATTTCCATCGATACCGTGCGCGACCACATCAAGCGCATCTACCGGGCGCTGGAGGTGAACAGCAAAGCCGAGATCATCCGGAAAGCGCTCGACGGAGATATTTAGAGCATGTTGGGGATTTCTCTGCCGGACCAAAAACGGTTCTTTTTCCGTCAGTTTTCACCTTTTTTCAGTCACGTAGCCCCCACTATGCTCCTTCAAAAACTCGAAAATTGACGAAAAAAGCCCTCATTTTTGGCTCCAGCAGAAAACCCCCAACATGCTCTTAACCTTCTACATCAAGAAAACATAACCAATGGCAACAATCCAAACCTTGCTTACCCTGAAAGAAGCCGAAGGCACCCGGCTCCAAGGCCCCCTGCCGGCCAGTCCCATCGCCAACTTTGCCGCCGCCGACATCAACACCCTCCTGGCCGGCACCAACCCCCAACCCGAAGGCATCCGCCTGCATTTTCAGAAAACAACAGACAACGCCACAGTGGGGCTCATCGCCGTCAGCCTGGGCCTGATCCTGGTGGATAATCCATCCGGCGGCACTTCGATCAGCAACATTGAAATGACTTCTTCCACCAAAAAGTACGTGCAGCGCGGCAGCCAGGGCAGCGGCGAACACAGTGCTTCGGAATACCGGGCCCTGTTTCCCAGCCTCAACGACAAATTTTCGGGCAACAACACCTGCGTCTTTTTCAGTCGCTTCGACCTGAAAAACATCCTGAACCAGGCCGGCGTGACCGGTATTGCTTTTTTCCCGGCCCGTATCCAGCGCACGTTTACCCCCGACACACCGGAACAGTTCGACACGCTCATCGCCGCCGGCATAAACGAGGCCGGACAGCCCGAGGGCAGCCTGCACATCCGCAGCGAACTGCCCTGCCCGCCCCATTGCGGCGACGATTATCCGCCGAAAGACACGTGAAAAGGCAAAATGTAAAATGTAAAAGTCAAAATGTAAAAGGGTGGCTACGGGATGGTAAGCCCTTTGGCAGATTGCGGCGTCGATTATCCGCCGAAGGACACGTGAAAAGGCAAAATGTAAAATGTAAAAGTCAAAATGTAAAAGGGTGGCTACGGGATGGTAAGCCCTTTGGCAGATTGCGGCGTCGATTATCCGCCGAAGGACACGTGAAAAGGCA
>JADLDL010000051.1 GCA_020846655.1 Saprospiraceae bacterium
CGCTGCGCAATTTTTTTCAGCCAGAAAAAATCCTCCAACTCCGCGAACTGGCCCTGCGGGAGGTGGCCACCCAGGTGGAGCGGAAAATTGAAATCGAGGTCACGCGGCCCGGCGACCGGCGGCCGGAGCGCTTCCTGGCCTGCATCAGCAGCACCCAACGCACGGCGCAACACGTCATCCGCAAAACCGCGCGCCTGGCCAGTTACTACCATGCGCGCTGGTGGGTGCTGTACGTCCAGACGCCCGACGAAGCCCCCGACAAGATTCCGCTGGCGGCCCAGCGGCACCTGCTGAACCATTTCAAACTGGCCATTGAGTCCGGCGCCGAGGTCATCCGGGTGGAAAATGCCTCCGTCGCCGATGCCATTTTTGAAAAAACAGCCGAACTTCAAATCACCACCGTTTGTATCGGCAAGCCGCACCTGAACCTCTGGCAAATTATCCTGCGCAGCGGCGTCTTCAACCGCTTGTTAAAAAACCTGACCAACCGGGATATCGACATCATCATTCTCAGTTAAGCCCACCACCGCCTGATCGTATGAACTTAAAAACAAAATTGACACTCGGCATCGTGCTCCTGTTTGGCTTGCTGGTACTGGTCAGCGCCCTGGGCATGTTCAACGTCAACGCCCTGGCCACCGATGCCAGCGCCATTTTGAAAGACAACTACGAGACACTCGAGTACGTGCAGGCCATGCAGCGCGCCCTGGAGAGCCTCGAGTACGACCCTTCCAGCCAGGATTTGTTTCGCCAAAACCTGGAGAGACAAGCCCAAAACATAACCGAAGCGGGCGAAGGCGAGGCCACAGCCTTGTTGGCCGGCGAATACAAGCGCCTGGAACGGCAGCCCGCCGACAGCCTGGCCCGCGCCAATGTGCGCCGGCAGTTGCTCGTGCTCGCCGACCTGAACCTCCAGGCCATTGCCCGGAAAAACGAACAGGTGCTGCATACGGCTTCCGGCAGCACCATGTTGCTGGGGGTCATCGCCACGTTTTGCGTCCTGATCGGCTTCGTTTTCCTGCTCAATTTTCCCGGGTACATCGCCAATCCGGTGCGCCAACTGACCGAAGGCATCCAGGAAATTGCCCGGGGCAACTACGAGCAACGCATCCTGCTCGACCGGCACGACGAATTTGGCGTGCTGGCCGGCGCCTTCAACGAACTGGCCGGCAAACTGGATGCCTACCAGCACAGCAACCTGGCGCGCCTGATGTTTGAGAAAAAACGACTGGAAACCGTCATCGGCGCCATGCACGACCCGGTCATCGGCCTCGACGAACACCACCGCGTGCTGTTTGCCAACGAACCCGCCCTGGCCCTGTTTCACCTCCCGCCCGGCAAACTGATCGGCAAAGACGCCCGCGAAGTGGCCCTCACCAACGACCTGCTCCGCACCCTGCTCACCCACCCGGGCCAGCCCGGCGCCGAGCCGCTGAAAATTTTTGCCGACGGCAAAGAATCGTTTTTCCTGCCCGAAGCCATCGACATCGCAGTGCGCGCCGAGGCCACCGACACCGCGCAGGGCATCGGCCAGGTGCTGGTGTTGAAAAACGTGACCCAATTCCGGGAGCGCGACGTGGCCAAAACCAATTTTATCGCCACCATTTCCCACGAACTCAAAACACCCATTTCCTCCATCAAAATGGGCCTGCGCCTACTCGAAGACGAGCGCATCGGCACGCTCAACGAAGAACAAAACCACTTGCTGCGCCAACTCGGCCAGGACGCCGGGCGCCTGCTCAACATCACCGGTGAACTGCTGAAAATCGCCCAAGCCGAAACCGGCAACATTCAGATTACCCTGGCCCCGGCCGACCCCGGCGACATCGTCGAAACGGCCCGCGAAATCCTGAAAACGGAGGCCCGCGACAAGCAGATCGACATCGACGTAGCGCCCCTGCCCCAGCCGGCGGCCCTGGCCCTGGCCGATGCCGACAAAACAACCTGGGTGCTGGTCAACCTGCTCTCCAACGCCATCCGGTACTCGCCCGAGCACCAACCCATCCAGATCGCCGTGGAGCAACAGGGCGACAAAATCCGGTTTTCGGTGCGCGACCACGGCCCCGGTGTGCCGGAAATGTACCGGGAAAAAATCTTCGAACGCTTCTTCCGGATGCCCGGCACCCTGGCCGGCGGCACCGGCCTGGGCCTGGCCATCAGCCGCGAATTCGTGTGGGCCATGGGCGGCGATATCGGGGTGGAAAATTTGGCGGGCGGCGGTAGTTCTTTTTGGTTTACTTTGCGTAAGGTCTGAGGCTCCCGGGACAGCAAGACCGCAGCGGGTGTTGTGAAAACCGGGGATCAGGCCACTATTTGATGGCTATGAAAACACAACACCATGTTCTTGAACTACGTCAAACTCGCGCTGCGCAACCTGCGGCGCAACCGCCTGTTCAGTTTGCTCAACATCACCGGCCTGGCCGTTGGCCTGGCAGCCGGCATTTTGGTGCTGCTCTGGATCGGTGAGGACCTGCGCTACAACCGCTTCCACGACCGCCTGCCAAACCTGCACCTCATCCTGAACAACCAAACCCAGGGCGGCGTCACCTACACCCACGAGGCCCTGCCCGGCCCTTTGGCGGCCACCCTGCTCGCCGAAATACCGGAGATCAAACGCGCCGTGCGCTTCAGTTGGACCGGCGAGCAACTCCTGGCCGTCGGCGAAAAGGCTTTTTATGAAAAAGGGCTGTATGCCGAACCCGATTTTTTCAACATCCTCAGTTTCCCGGCGGTGAAAGGCAACCCCGCCGCCGCCTTGCAGGATGCCGGCTCGGTGGTACTCAGCGAACGCGCCGCCCGCAAACTCTTCGGCGACCAGGACCCCATCGGCCAAACCCTGCGGCACGACAACCTGCGCACGCTCACCGTGGCGGCCGTCGTCCGGGATGTACCTACGGCCAGCACGCTCCAGTTTGACGTGGTGCTCCCGTTCCGGATCTACGAGCAAGACAACCAGGACTGGATACACACCTGGGAAAACAATTCCCTGCCCACCTGGGTAGAACTTCAGCCGGGCACCGACCTGGCCGCGCTCAACACCAAATTGCACAACTTCATCCAGCGCAAATCGGCCGATGCGATCTCGCACATCTTTGCCTATCCACTGGCCGACAAGCACCTCTACGGCCGTTTTCAAAACGGCAAACCCAGCGGCGGGCGGGTGTATGCCCTGGTGGCCCTGGGCATTGTGGGGCTGTTCATTGTGCTGCTGGCTTGCCTCAATTTTATGAACCTGGCCACCGCCCAGTCCGAACGCCGCGCCCGCGAAGTGGGCGTACGCAAAGCCATCGGCGCCCGCAGCAGCCTCATCGTGGGCCAGTTTCTGAGCGAAGCGCTGCTGACCGCCTTTTTGGGTCTCGGCCTGGGCCTGGGCCTGGCCAAACTGATCCTGCCAGCCTTCAACCAAGTGTCCGACAAACACCTGGCCATCGACCTTGGCAGCGGCGCGCTCTGGGCGGGCCTGATCATCCTGGGCCTGGCTACCGGCCTGGTGGCGGGCAGTTATCCGGCGTTTTACCTGAGCCGTTTCCAGCCCGCCAAGGTGCTCAGCGGCCAAGCCATTGGCGGGGGCCGGCGCCTGGGTATTTTCCGCAAAGCCTTGGTCACCGTTCAGTTTTTTGTGTCCATTCTGCTGGTCATCTGCACCATCGTGATTTACCGCCAATTGGACTATGGTCAAAAACGGCCGCTGGGCTTCGACAAGGAGAACCTGATCCGCATCCCCGCCCAGGGCAGCATGGCGCAGCACCTGGATTTGCTCAAAACCGACCTGCTCCGGCTACCCGGCGTGCGCAGCGTATCGGCCAGCAACAACAACCTGCTGCGCTGCGGCAGCAACACCTCCGGCATCAGTTGGCCGGGTATGGAGCCCGACCAGGATTTCCGGATCTCCGTCACCCTGGCCTCTTACGATTGGGCCAAAACGATGGGCATCCGGGTACTGGAAGGCCGGGAGTTTAGTCCCGAGTTCGGGAGCGACAGCAGCGCCTGCCTGCTCAACCAGAGCGCCGTGCGGCGGATGCGGCTCGAGCACCCCGTGGGCACGATGCTCGACCAGGGGCGCCCCATCCAGGTCATCGGCGTGCTGGAGGACTATGTGTACAACGATCCGTTTTCCAATCCAGAGCCGATGATCGTGTTTTTGAACACGGGCGAATTATCTAGTTTTTACGTTCGGTTCGACAACGACGGCCAGTGGCAGGAGCGCCTGGCCGGCATCGAAAAGGCCGTAAAAGCCACCAACCCCGGCTATCCGTTCGAATTTGAATTTACAAAAGAGGAAGTACACCAAAGTTATACCGGTGCGCGCTCGAGTGGCCAAATGGCCTCGGTGTTTGGCGGACTGGCGATCCTGATCAGTTGCCTGGGTTTGTTCGGCTTGTCGGCATTTATCGCCGAGCGGCGCAAAAAAGAAATGAGCATCCGCAAAGTGTTGGGCGCCAGCACGCTCCGGGTTTGGTACCTGTTGTCCAACGAATTCACCCGCCCGGTTTTGCTGGCCTTTGTACTGGCCGCTCCGCTGGCCGGCTGGCTGATGCAACAGCTGCTCAGCAATTTCGAGTACCGCATCGACCTGGCCTGGTGGATGTTTGCGCTGGCGGGCGTGCTGGCCCTGCTGGTAGCCGTGCTCACCGTGAGCGTACAGGGCATCCGGGCCGCCCTGGTCAACCCGGTAGAAGCGCTGCGGAAAGAATGAGAACTGGTAGCGCGGTGTTTACGCCGCGCTGGTCAAGGCCCTTTAGGGCCGTTTTGACTAACTAGTAGCACAGCGTTGCTGGGTAGTACAGGGCTTTTATTTTTCGGCCCTAAAGGGCCTCGACCGGGGCGGCGTAAACGCCGCGCTACCGGTTTTTGTATGTTGCATTTTTAAATTACCCGTACTTCGCCCTTCGTATGGTTTATCGAACGCTGTTATTCTTCCTGATGGCTTGGCTCGTGTGTAGGGTCGGGTGGGCGCAACAGCCGTTTTCCAAAAACTACCAGGTCAAGGAAGGTCTGCTCTCGAACTACACGTATTTCGTTTTTCAGGATAGCAAAGGGTACATCTGGATCGGCTCCGATGTGGGCGTCAGCCGCTTCGACGGCCATACGTTTACCAACTACAACACCGCGCAGGGCCTGAGCGACAACGAGGTTTTTTCCTTGTACGAAGACCGAAAAGGCCGGATCTGGTGTGCCACCCTGAATGGCAAACCCTGTTTTTTTCAGGATGGCCGCTTGTACAGCGAAAAAAACATGCCGTTTCTGAAAAAATGCGACCTGCGGGGACTGGTGTTCCGCATATTTGAAAAACCCAACGGCGAGCTGGTGTACGCCGCCGGTAGCCGGTTCCTGGAGTTTAACCTGGATAAAAACACGTACCGGTTTCAGGAAATCCCACTTGGCCTGACCAATCTCTGGCAACAACCCAAGGGCATTTTGGGTGGCTTGTCGGCCACCCTGGCCTACGAATTCAGCCCCGATGGACAATGCCGCGAAACGCCGATTCCATCCTTGTCCGCGCCGGTGCGCACCCAGCGGATCGGCGACACCGTGCTGATTGGCAACCTCGGACAAATCACTTTGTACGATTTCAACACCCGGCGCACCGTAAGTACCCTGCCGCTTTTTGACAAACACAATGAAATTATTTACCTGAACCACCAAAACGGCCTGGTTTGGGTGGGCACCCGCAACGGCATTTTTGCCTACGAATATCCCTCGTTCCGGCGCTCGCGGCAGTTGTTGGCCGGGCTGTCCGTCAGTTCTATGCTGCTGGACCGCGAAGGAGGCTATTGGTTTTCGACCCTCGAAAAAGGCCTCGTGTACATCCCCGAGCCCGATATTTTGCACTACACCAAAGCCGACGGGCTCTTGTACGACCGCATCATTTGCCTGGCCCGCGATGCCCGGCAGCGGCTCTGGATCGGCTCGGAAGGCAGCACGTTTGCTATTTACGACGGCAAAACCATCCGGACCCGCCAAATCCTGCGCGAGTCGATCAAAAACAAAACCATTTTCAACATCCGGCATGTTGCCGACGGCACCAGCCTGGTGGTGGGCAAGGTGGGTACGCTGATGCTCCGGAACGACAAGGAAGAGTACCTCTACCAGCGGGCCTCTGACCTCAACATCGATGCCAACGGCAATATCTGGTCCGGTCTGACGGGTTTGTACTTCATTCCGAAAGCCGATATTCCACACAAAATTTTCCCGCTCGAATGGCTCGGCACGCCCGGTGACGAGGCCTTGTACGCCATCCGGCGCTCGCGACAGGTTTCGGACCTGCGGGTCGAAAAAATTGAATTTGACGCTGCGCAACGCGTCTGGTTGGCCACATCCACGGGCTTGTACGCCCATTTACCGGCATTGGGCCACCAGGAACAGGTGCTGCCGCACGTGACCAAAGACATCCTGTTTGATGCCAATGCCGGGCTGCTGTGGGCCCTGACGGAGTCGAACGGCCTGTTTGCGTTGCGCGACGGCCGGGTGATCGACAGCATAGGCATTGCCAACAACCGGGGCAGCGTGATCTGCCGAGACCTTTGCCGCGACGACAGCGGCCGGCTCTGGATCGGCAGTGCCGGCGGCTTGTTTTGTGTGGCCGGGGCGCCGGGGCACTTGCGCCTGAACAATTACTGGGGCGTATTCGGTTTGTTTTCAGAGAAAATAAACGCCGTGGAAGTAATTGGCGATCAGGTTTTTATCGGCAAAGACGATGGTTTTTTACAAATCCCGCAACACGTGCTCAGCCAGGCCGCTGGGCCCCCGACGGTACACCTGACGGCCCTTCGAGTCAACAACGAATCCCTGGGGCCCAGCCTGCCGGAACAACTGGACATCGACTACGGCCGGCAGCCCCTGGCTATCGAATTCGAAGGCTTGTCGTACCGCGAACTGCAAAACATCCGCTACCGATACCGCCTGGCCGGCTTCGACGACAGCTGGCATACCACCACCAACCGGGCCGTGGAATATGCCGCGCTGCGACCGGGAACGTACTGTTTTGAGGTATTTGCCATCAATAGTTCGGGCGTGTCCAGCCTCCAGCCCCTGAGGGTTCGCTGGCAGGTGCTGCGGCCGTTTTGGCTGAAAACCTGGTTTTGGGCGCTGGTTTTGGGCGCGGCGGCGGCGGGTGTGGCGGCTTATGTGCGGGCCCGGGAGCGCGCGATCCGCCGGAAATTTGAGATCGAACGGCGCCTGATGGAAAGCAGCCGCCAGAACGCCGAGTTGCAGCATAAAAACACCAAACTGCGGATGCTAGCCCTGCGTTTGCAGATGAACCCGCATTTTATTTTCAATGCGCTGAACACCGTCAAAGGGTACTACGGACAGGAAAAGTTTGTGGAAGCCAATGCGTTTATCGGCAAATTTGCGCGGCTGCTGCGCCTCAACCTCGACTACTCCGACGCGCTGATTCCGCTGGAACAGGAAATCGAATTGCTCAATATTTATATCCAGCTCTCGCAAACGCGCTTTCCGGGCAAAATCCGGTTCCAACTGGACATCGACCCCCGGTTGCACCCCATGGACACCCGCATACCCTCGATGCTGCTCCAGCCGTTTGTGGAAAATGCAGTGATCCACGGCATCGTACCCAAACCCGAACCGGGCACCGTTTTTTTGTCTTTTGAAAAACAGGACGATGCCCTGCTGGTGCTCGTTCGCGACGACGGGATCGGCCGGGCGGCCTCCGCCAGCCGGCAATTGCGCGACCCGCACAAGCCCCTGGCGACCCAAATTACCCTGGAGCGCCTGCAACTGCTGCGGCCCGGCTACCCCATGCCGCCGCTGGAAATTCGCGACCTTTACGATGCCCAAGGCCAGGCAGCCGGCACGGAAGTGCGCCTGCATATCCCACTTCAACACCACACTGAACATGATCAACGCCCTTCTCATTGACGACGAACCGGCGGCGCGGGCATCCCTGGCGCTCGAACTGCGGCTGCATTGCCCGCAGCTGTGCGTGCTGGGCGAAGCCGGCTCTGTGGCCGAAGCATTGGCCGCACTGCACCAACACCCGCAAGCCGGACTTTTGTTTTTGGACATTCAACTCAGCGACGGTTCGGGCTTTGATGTGCTGAACAGCATCGATGCCCGTCGGTTTAAAATCATTTTTACCACCGCCTACAGCGAATACGCGCTGCGCGCCATCAAATTTTCGCCGCTGGATTACCTGCTCAAACCCATCGACGCCGAGGAACTGAAAGCCGCCGTGGAAAAAGCCTTGCAGCAGGAGGCGCCGAATTGGCGCGAGCACTTGCAGCAACTGATGCAGCAGTTCAACACCAGCCTGGCGCCGGCCCGAATTGCGCTGAGCACCGCCGATGGCATCCACCTGCACCAACTGAAAAACATCCTGCGCTGCGCCGCCGACGGCAATTACAGCTACGTTTTTTTTGCTGACGGCAGCAAATTGCTGGTTGCCAAAACCCTGCGCGAACTGGAGGACCTGTTGCTGCCCCACGGTTTTGAGCGCATCCACAAATCGCACCTGATCAACATGGAGCACCTGAGCCGCTACCACAACCGGCTGTCGGGCGAAGTAGAAATGACCGACGGGGCCATTTTGCCCGTTTCGCAGCGCAAAAAAGCGCATTTGCTCGAGTTGCTCAGCCGCTTCAAGGGGTAGGGCCTTGCCTCCATGGTACTTCAATATTGGATATTCGGCGTTCGATATTCGATATTTTCCAAAGGAAAAACGTCGAGGAATATTGAATATCGAACGCCGAATATCCAATGTCGAAGGATGTTCCATAGAACTGATCGCCCTCCCACCGCCGCCGCGAGGGGCGATCCGTTCCGGGTTTTGGCACTTCAATATTGGATATTCGGTGTTCGATATTCGATATTTTCCAAAGGAAAAACGCCGAGGAATGTCGAATATCGAACTCCGAATTAGGAGTGTACGAAGGATTAAAGTAATCAAAAAACAAATCAATTGGAAAATTCAAGGGCCTCTTTTTAGATAAATCCTGAGAACTTTTTTGAGTTGTTCCAACCCCTTTTCTGTTTCAATCAATTC
>JADLDL010000052.1 GCA_020846655.1 Saprospiraceae bacterium
CTAAATGATGGTTTAGTTTGGCTCTACTTTGATAAAATTTGGCCAAGAAGACGAAAGAAATGCTTAAGTAACTGATAATCATATATTTGAAGTGAATCTCAAACCTTTATGGCGGACGGCAAGGGTTAGAAGGTTGGAAGGTTGGAAGGTTGGAAGGTTGGAGGGTTATTGCCGCTGTTGGCGTCCCGCCAACAGCAACGGCGGAGCGAGGGCATGCCAAGGTCCTGAATGTTGTTGGCGGGAGGCAACAACGGCAACAAAAGACTTGGATCGTGGTGTCTCGGGTCTGAAGACCCTCGGATATGGGTGAGGGTCCGAAGACCCTCACCAGCATCGTTTATTTATTTTTTGTCGCGCACCTTTTGTAAAACTTTTTGGCGCAAGCCAACCCTCTAACCATCCAACCTTCTAACCATCCAACTCTCCAACCTTCTAACTCTCCAACCTTCTAACCTTCTAACCCTTCAACCTTCTACCCACTATCGGATCAATACTTTGCCGGACCAAAGGTTGAAGCCCTGCGCATCCGTGAAGTGGAAGAAATAGAGGCCGGCGTGCAAGGGCCCTCGCTCGAAGACGAAGGGCAGGGAAACCGATGGGGTTTCGCGCAGGAGGCGCCCGCTGCCATCGTGCAGGGTAAAGTTGAGCGGACTGCCGGACCAACCTTTCGCATCGAACACCACGCGCTCGCTGGCCGGGTTCGGGTAAATCATCAGGGGCAACGCTTCATCGGGCGATTCATCCGTCGACACCAGGATAAAATTACTGCCTACCGTGTGATACGTCTGATTGGTAATGACCGGCGCATTGAAGTCAAAATAAATGGCAGCCGAGTTTTCAATACGCGTACCATCCGGGTTGTTGGGCGCCTGGGCTACCCGAAACTGGATAAAACCCTGCGAGGCGGCCAGGTTCACGTTGCTGTCGGGCAACTGGATCGGGTCGAACGTAAAGCGCAGGATATGCCCATCCAGCAACTCAAACCGGTACGGGTGGCTGGCAGCGCCGGGCCGAACCGTGGCGCCAGCCAGGGCGGCCGGCAAAGTGTCGAGCACCACTACCCGGAAGGCCGTATCGGTACCCGTGTTTTGGAACCGGATCATGTAGTCCAGCTCCGTGGCCTTGCCGATCAGGTGGTCGTCGGTATAGCCACGGGGCAGGGCTTGTTTGTCGTTGGGGTCGTTGGACGAAACATTTTCCCGGCAGTCGATGGCCACAAAAGGATTAGGGTCATTGACCGCAAACAAGGTCACTATGCCGGGCGTAAAGCCACCGCAACCTTCCACGGCCACTGTCGGCATGCCACCATAGGGGTGCCCGGGCTCCTGCTCCGCCTGCAACACGTAGGTTGGGCCGTTGCCGGCAATGGGCGCCAGGTCCAATGCTTGCCCGGCGTTCAGGTTGAAACTGCCGGCTTCCAGCATGAGCACGTCTTCGACCACAATAAAATCCAGCGGCTGCGCGGTCGGCGCGGCGCCTGTGTTTTTCACCTGTAGGAGTATTTCGTTGTTCACGCAGGTGCCGGACACTTCAATGTTGGCGCCCGACCAATTGACCGACGCCGGGCACAGCGTATCGGGGTACATATGGGCCTCCGTGCAATGCGTGGCGCCGAGCGGCGCAGCACAATTGGTGAAAAAATTGATGCTGAACTGACCGGTTTCACCGGGTCCCAGATCGCCGGTAGCAAACCGGTATTGCTGGCCGCCCAGCGGTGCGGCCGGCAGGGTACTACCCTGAAACGACAGGTCCTCGTCAAGGGTCACGTCGATGTAAGTACCCGGGATCGTCAGCGTGCTGGCGTTGCCGTATTGCACATAGTATGTTCCGGGAAAACAAGGCCGGATTTTTGGCGTAGCCAAATCTACAAACAACAACGGGCATACGGATTCGAGGTAGACGGGTATGTCCTGGGACACCGTATCGCTCAGCCCCGGATTGGGGAAACTCACGGTGTAGGTAGTGCCGCAGGCGCCGCTATAGTTGCTGGGGGCATCCAGCGACACTTCGTAGGAGGTTTCGGCTGGATCCACGCCCATTTGATAGTGCCCCGCAGCGTCGGTTTGGGCGACGAACAGTGCTCCTGTATTGAGCCCGGTTGCGCGCACTTCCCAGCCTTCGAGGCCGTTCTCGACGCCGCTTTGCAGGCTGCAATCGCCACTGGTATCGGCAAATACGGTGCCTTCGAGCACATGAGAGGGGGTCAAATTCAGGACCAGCGTCAATTCCATCCAGCAGGAATTCCAGTTGCCGGCTTCGTCGCCCACCCACAGGCGGATGACCTGCGTACCGAGGTCGGCTGCGCTAAGGGTAAGTGTCGTGGTTGCCGGCGGCACGTTGCTGGAGTTGGCATTGCGCTCCAGGCGTAAATCGAGGTTGGCCGGCGTGGTGCAATTGTCTGCCGATCCGGCGTCGATATCTTCCGGAAAAAGCAAGGCTGTTGCATTGGGCGCAGGGTCCAGCACGAAGGTCGTCTCTGCGTCACAGACGGCAATCGGGGGTGTCTGGTCGTTCGTACAGGTGGTGCCGACAATGTTTACATTGCCCCAACAGGTATTTTGGCTGGGCGTAATGGCAACGGAATACTGGTGCATCCCAATGTGTTGCGGCCCCAGGACGATGCTGGGTGCGGCTGGCGCGCCACCGCTGAACGGGTCGAGCCGCACCAAATAACCAAACCAACTACAGTACGGCCCACCTTCCAGACCATCATCTGGGGTAAACAAGCCGGCATTATTAGCATCCAATTGAATGGTAATCAAATCGTTGCAGGCGACTGACTGTACGCAGATGGAGATCTCGACCGTACTCACACAGTAGGAAGCGTTCCCTTGCTCGTCCACTACCCAGAGCACAACCAGGTGCGCGCCCAGCATGGAGGAGTTGAAACTCAGGCTGGTGGTGGTGGGCGGCGTGGGGGAAGCCGGAGCGTTTTCAATAAAAAAGGACAGGTTGGCGGCTGCGGAGCAATTGTCGGAACTGCCGTTGTTCAGTTCTGCGGCCGTCACCACCACGGTGCTGTTGTTCAGCAGGTCGCGGCTGATGCTGTTCTGACAAACTGCAATAGGAGCGGTAACATCGCCGCTGCATTGCGCAAGGGCCTGCGGTGCGGCGCCGGCGGCCAGCAACCAAAGGCTCAACAGGATGGCCCGGGCGCTCGCCCAAGGCTTGAAACGGGAAGCAGGAGTACTATTTTTCATCATTCCGGGTGTTAAAAATTGTTGTGAAAAAACGGGATTCGGCAGAGGGGAGGATGAGTTGGGTGGATTTCGAAATGGTTCCAACGATACAAAGGTGCGGCGCCGGCCGGGCCCGGCAAAAATCAAATTTGTGCATTTGTAGAGTATTTTTTCAAAAATCAAGTACGCATAGAGTAGCCTGCCCTGCTTTCAAATGGCGGTTTTTGAATATTTACAAGGGAAGCCTGGTTTTATGAAATTTCATATAACAATCATAAAAATGGTTTTTGGACTTTTAAATCCGCACGTTTAGCGCGTGCTTCATTCCTGAAGAGGCCGTCGTTTATTTTTAATTTGTAGAGCGAATTAGCATATATTTTAAAATTATCTTTGTGCGGCTACCGCTTTGTTTTGCCCTTGGCGGGCGCCTTTGCACCTATGGAAAGCAGCAATTTATTTTTACTGGTCCAATCCTTGTCCGCCATTGAAAAAAAAGATGCGCGGCGTTTCCTGGAGTCGCCGTATTTCAACACCCGGCAGGACATGCCGGCCTTGTTCGACCTGTTGTGTCTCGAAAAAATGCCCGCCAAAGAGCAGGTCTGGGCCCGGCTCTGCCCCGGCATGGCCTACGACGACACCGCCTTGCGCCTGCGCATGAGTTACCTCAACCGGCTGCTCGAGACCTTTTTGCTGGTGCAGGACACCCGCGAGAAAGACGTGCGCAGCCGCCTGCGCCTGGCCGTCGCCTACCGCAACCGGGGCCTGCTGGGGCATTACGAACGCAACATCCGAGCCGTAGCCCGCGAACTAGAGCAGCAGCCCCTGCGCAACGCCCACTACCACAGTCTCTTGCGCGATTATCATTTTGAAATTCACCTGAGTACCATTGCGCAAAAACCGACAGACACCCGTTCCCTGCGCGAACTGGCGCGCAGTACCGATGTGCAATACCTGAGCAGCCGGCTCCAATTGGTATGCCTCGAATTGGCGCAAAAAAACATCTACCGCACCGGCGAAGACGATCCACTGCACCGCGATGTGCTGGCCCTGGCCGAGCGCCGCGAGTGGTGCGAATTGCCGGGCATTTCGATTTACCTGGCCGCCTACCGCATGCTGCTGTACCCGGAAGATGAAGCCCAGTACCAGGCCTTCAAACAAAAACTGGCCGAAGTAGCCACTGCCTTTCCCGACGATGAGATGCGGGAGTTTTACATGTTTACCATCAACCTCTGCATCCGCCGCGCCAACCGCGGCGAGCCGTCGATGGAGCAGGAAATCCTGAAACTCTACCGCATGGCGCTCGAAGCGGGTTATTTGTTTGAAAACGGCCTGCTCTCGCGTTTCACCTACCACAACATCGTGGCCGCCGGCCTGCGCTGTGGCGAGTTGGACTGGGTGGAGGATGTTATCCGGCGCTACAGCCCCATGCTCGAGCGCAAATACCGCGACAGTTCCACGAGTTTTAACCTCGCCCGGCTGCAATATGCCCGCAACCGCTTCGACTCGGTGCTCAGCCTCCTGCAAAAAGCCAACTACCACGACCCACTCTTCAACCTCGCCGCTAAAACCCTGCTGCTCAAAACCTACTACGTGCTCGGCGAACACGAGCTCCTGCTCTCGCACATCGACGCCATGCGCAACTACATCCACCGCAAAAAAGTAATCGGCTATCACCGCACCAATTACCTCAACATCATTCGCTACACCGAACGCCTGCTGCAGCCCGGCAGCCTCGACCGCCAGGCCCGCAGCAACCTGCGCCGCGACATTGAAAAAGAGCCCGTCCTGGCCGAAAAAGAATGGCTGCTGGCCTGCCTGGCGCAGGAGAAAAGTTAAAATGTAAAATGTAAGAGTCAAAATGTAAAAGGGTGAGCTGGCAAAGAGGATTTGGGTGTGGAGTAGTAATTTTATGGCGGAAATGAAATACAGGATAGCGCCACACCAAACACCCACCATGACAACAGACACACCCAGCACCATCGACGAGTATATCGCCGGCTTCCCGCCCGCCACCCAGCAACTGCTGGAACAGGTACGCGCCACCATCCGGGCCGCCGCTCCGGACGCCGAAGAAGCCATCAAATACGCCATACCGACCTTTATCCTCGGGGGCAACCTGGTGCATTTTGCCGCCTTTAAAAACCATATCGGGTTTTATCCGACGCCCACCGGCACCACAGCGTTCCAGGCAGAATTGTCGGCCTACAAAAGCGGCAAAGGCTCGGCGCAGTTTCCGATCGACCAGCCGATGCCACTGGATCTCATCACCAAAATAGTGGAATTTAGGGTGCAGGAAAACCTGAAAAAAGCAGTATCAAAAAAGCAGCCTCCCCTAGATAAACCGAGAGAATCCCCGTAAATTTATCGTTGAAAAATACTTATTTTTGCAAAAAGCACTGCTATGGCCGCACTTGATTTTTCATCGACAACCATACTGGCAAAAGTAAAGGAATATGTGAAGGGCATTGATCCAAAAGCGGAGATCATTCTATTTGGTTCCCGTGCCCGGGGCGATGCACGGGAAGACTCAGATTGGGATATTCTGATACTGACACCCGCTGCTGTCAACCTGCAAACGGAACAGGCATTCCGGCATAAACTCTTTGAACTGGAATTAGAATATGGCCAAGCCATTTCTACGTTTGTCTATTCCAAAGCAGATTGGAATGGCATACAACGCTTCACCCCTCTGTATCTCAACGTAACGGCTGAAGGCATTGTCGTATGAAGCCTTATGATCAGGACTTGTACCCCCAATACCGCATGCAAAAAGCGGAAGAAGCATTTGACGCAGCAGAACTATTGGCACAAAACCAAAAATGGAATGCCGCCATAAACCGGCTGTATTATGCTACTTATTATGCGGTGAGTGCATTGCTGGCAAAAACTGGGATACAAACCAAAACCCACACTGGCATAAAGACGCAATTCCTATTGCATTTTATTAAAACCGGCCTGATACCAGTGAACCTCGGTAAATTGTATGCCGATTTATTTGACTGGCGACAAAAAGGCGATTACGGAGACTTTTTTGATTTTGCGGAAGGTGACGTACTGCCGCTTTTGTCCCCCGTTCGCACATTTATCGATACAATTAAACTTGCATTGGAAAAAAATGGTTAACAGGCAAAAACAACGAGCATAATCACCTGCCTGCGATAGCACCTTTCCTTTCGACTTAAATGGCGCCCTGCCCCCTTTTTCACCCACCCAACATCCCGGCAGTTCGCACGCTCCTCCCGCCATTCCAGCGTTCCATCTAATTTTCTTGTGCCAACACCCGGTTGGGCGGTACCCTTGCTGCGCAACCACCACCAGGCACCATGAAAAAGAAAGACAAATTTCCTTGGAAACCCATCGCCCTGGGCCTCGTACTCGGCGGCTTGGGCTGGCTGAGTGGTTACTACGGGGTGAATGCCTTGGCCCCCGCCTTGCCGTTCAAGGCCTTCGGGCCACAGGGCGGCGCTGAAAAAATCCTGTATATCGCCCTCACCGCCGTAGCGGTTTGGGTGGTAATCGCGGTCCACGAACTCGGGCACCTCTGTGCCGGTTTGGCGCAAGGCTTCCGGCTTGCGCTGTTTACCGCCGGCCTGTTGGGCGTGCGCGGCACCGCCACCGGCCCCCGCTTGTTCCTCAACCGCCACCTCAGCCTGATGGGCGGCCTGGCGGCCACGTTTCCCGAGCAACTGGAAACCGGCCCTGCGCTGCGCCGCAAATTTGTGCGCATCGTGGCCGCCGGCCCATTGGCCAGCCTGTTGCTGAGTGCATCGGCCTTCCTGGTTGTCGGTTGGGTGATGGCGCAGCCGGCCACGCTGGGCTGGCGCGCTACGGGTTTTTACCTGATCGTCACCGGCCTCCTTTCTGCCATGATCTTCCTGGCCACCATGATTCCCACCCGGGCGGGCGGGTTTATGTCCGACGGTGCGCGCCTGTTGTCGCTGCTCAACTGGGGCGAAAAAGGCCGCTACGAAGAAGCCACCCTGGCCGTGAGCGCCCTACTGGGCGCCGGCACATTGCCCGGCGACTACCCGGCGGCCCTGCTCGAACAACTGCTGCAACGCCCGCCCAACTCACTCCTGGGCCTGAACGGCCATTTCGTAGCCTTCAGCCACCACCTCGATCGGGGCGAAACTGAGCCGGCACTGGCCCTGGCCAAGACCATCGAGGCCCACATCAACACAGTGCCGGAAGTGTTCCGAGCGTACTACCTGAAAGACCTGGTGTTTTGTTACGCCTTCCTGGCCCGGGATGCCACTGCCGCACAAACCACTTGGGCGGGCATCCAAAAACTGGCCGAACGGGAAGCCGACGCCGGCACCTTCCGGGTGAAAGCCGCCCTGGCCCTGCTCGACGGCCAGCCCGACACCGCTGCCGCCTTGGCCAAGAAAGGCCTGGCCAAAACCGACGACTTGCCGTTTGAAGGACAACGCCGTTTTGAGGAAAAATGGTTGAGGGAAGTGCTGGCGGCTTCCAGGGGAGACTACTAAATCCTGATCCTTACCTCCACGAAACACGCCCTCCGATACACGAAACACGCCCTCCTCTACCTCTCCCCATTTCTATTTTTTACCGACCTTGGCGCGCTTCAACCTGCGCACCCATGTACATCCGCTTTTTCCTCCCGCTCCTCCTGAGCAGCCTCGCGACACTCGTTTTTGCACAAAAAACGGCCTACATCCCCGCCTACCTGCAAAACCCAAACAGCACCGACGGCAGCCAGTTCTCCTGGAGCAAGACCCAGCAATCCGACAACTTCACCCTCATCTGGGGCAACACCGTCGGCACCGACCCCGCCAATTATCCCGACCCCAACCTGGCCTTCGCCCCCGCAGCGATTCTCGACACCCTGGAGCAGATTTACGCCGCGTTCCGGCAACTGGGCTTCGCCGACGAAGCGCCGGGCACGAACCTCAGCCAATACAAAATCCCGATTGTGGTGTACGGCACCTGGGGCCCCGACGGCGCCCAGGGCTTTGCCAACGGCGGTGATGCCGACGGCGTCATCGGCGCTTTCTGGGTACACCCCAACGCCCTGCACGACGGTGGTGTGGCCGCCCACGAACTGACCCACAGCCTGCAAGCCCAACACAACATCGACTACCGCAAAGCCCACAACCTGGAAGAAGTCTGGCGCCGGGCTGGCATTTTTTGGGAAACACACGCCAATTTCATGCGCAACCTGCTCTACCCACAGTTCGTGAGCGCCTGGGGTATGGACGTGTATCACCTCGAAACCTGGGGCGACTGGAAAAATACCTACGAAAACTACCCGCTGCTCTTCGCCCTCCTCGAATCCGAAGGCATCGACCTGATCAACCGCCTCTGGCGCGAATCGGACAGCGAAGAATACCCCTTGCAGGCCTACCAGCGCCTGGCCGGTTACGAGCAGGCCGAATTCAACGACAGCCTGTACCACTACGCCCGCCGCATGGCGACCTACGATTTTAACTACGCAAAAGTCGGCCAATACTTCCGGCAATACCGCCACAACGACCTGAACAATTGGCTGCCCTCCATTCAGGCCACCTGGAGCATCCTCCAGCGCGTACCCGGCGCCCAGCCCACCCGCTACCGCATGCCCATCGAACAAGCCCCCGAAGAATTCGGCTACAACATCATCCCCCTGTACCCCAACGCCGACACTTGCCCCATCGTCGTCAAATTCAAAGGCCACACCGACGCCAACCCGCACGCCGGCTGGCGCTACGGCTTCGTGGCCGCCCACCCCGACGGTACCCTCAGCCGGTACAGCCCAACCTACCGCCTCGACACCGACGAAATCCTCTTTTCGCCGGCAGCCGGCGAAACCCAGGTTTTCGTCGTCGTCATGGGCGCCCCCAAAGACCGCATCACCACCGACACCTCCAACGATACCTGGCACGGCTACCCCAAACACTTCCGATTTCCCTACGAACTGAACATCAGCGGCGCCCTGCCCGAGGGCTTCCAGGACCCGGTCCTGTTCCGGGCCGCGCTCAAAACAGACAACGGCCACTGGCACGCCAATGGCGGCGGCTGGGTACAAAACACGGCCAGCGTGGCGCCCTCGGTGTTCATCGGCCCGGCAGCCATAGTCCTGGGCAACAGCACCCTCACCGATCAGGTGCGCATCGACCACACCGCCGTGGTCCAGGATGCCGACATCAGCGAACAGGTGCAGGTACTCGACAACGCATTTGTCGACGGCGGCTCCTATTCCGGCATGGCCGTGATCCGCAGGCAGGCATTTGTCGAACGCTCTACCCTCTCCGGCCAGGCCAGTATCGGCATGCGGGCCCGCGTGTCGAACTACCGGCTCTCGGGCGATATCGAAGTAGGCGGCGATGTGGTCGTGTACAACGCCGATGGCGATTGCGACAACGGCGTGTACTACCGGCTCACGAATTATTACGATAACAAATTCCTCGAATGCGACAACCGGGCGGCAACGCACCCGGACAACCTGGACGTCAACTACCCGGTGCCTGATTTTTCGGACGCCGACATGGCCTTCGAGTGCGCCTGCGCTTGCCTGGCACTCAGCGCCACCGCACCACAACAGCCAACCCAACTGCGGGCCGAACCCAACCCGGCATCCAGCCAACTCCGGCTATACAGCAGCCAGCCAGCCGGTAGCCAGGGCCTGGATCTTGTGCTGTACAATGCCCTGTACCAGCCGGCAGGCCGCTGCCACATCCCCGCCGGCAGCCAGTTGGCTACGCTGGATGTGGCAGGACTGCCGCCGGGCATCTACCGGCTGCAAGCCAACGGAGACCCCCGAGCATACCAGGGCATCAACATTTTGATCCAACGCTAAGGGCGTTTTTTTAGAAAAATCTCGCCTACAACAAAAACCGGTAGGTGAATTTTACCAAAAAAATGTTGCGCGCGCGGCGCTCTGAGATGTCGTCGAAGATGTTGTTGAACAAACTGCCCACCAGGGGCGTGTCCAGTTCGTTGCCGGCATTGGGAACACTGCCCTGCGACCACACCAGGTACACCTCCGAGCCCGGCACGTATTCCCAACGCACCACCAGGTTTGAGCGGAACTGGATAAAGTTGAAGTCCGGCTGGCCAAACGAATAATCCACAACCTGATCGCTGTTTTCATCCACCTCGAAACCACCGCCTGCGGCCCGCAGTTCCTGGCCGAAGTAGCGGTGGAACCGGTCAGCATATTCGTGGTGCAACGGATCGGTCACGTAGCCGTAGTTTTGGTACAAGGCCCTGAAAATGAAGGGCTGGGCGTAGTATTGCACCGTCAGATCGGGCGTAATATTGTAGTTGACGCGGGCCGTCAGTGAAAAACTCCGCTGCTCCACCTCGCTCACGATGGTGCGCTGCACGCCGTTGAAATCGACCTGGTCCACAAACTGATCCTGCTGCCGCCAGTAGCGGTTGTAGCCGGGGTACAAGCCGATCGACAAGGCATCGAGCGGCTGAAAATTGAGTCCGGTGGAGTAATTCTGCGAACGCACGGTGTGGCCGAAGCCCCAGGCAAAATTGGTATTGACTGAAAATGCAACCTTCTTGCGGCTGTCCGATTCCAGGTAGGCAAACATACCCATTCCGGGCGGGCGGCGCAGCGAGGAGCCGCCGCGCAGGGCATTGTTCGAAATTTCGTTGGGGTTCCAGGTGACACCCGAGCCCACTTGCCAGTTGTTCTTGAACCACAGGTGGCCGTTGGTATTGAAGGCCGAATACAAAAATTGTCCGCCAAAATCCCAGCGCGCCCAGTGGTTGTAGTTGATCCGCCCATTCCGGAACACCGAAAACGGCTTCTGAATATGGTAGCCCACCCAGGTGAAATGGTTGATCTCGTCGGCAGTTTGCAAAAAGCCGATGTCATTCAGTTCCAATTGGGGCGAACGCCAGGTGAAGCCGGACTCAAATTTGAACACGGCGTTCCGGCGATCGGGCGTGCCGCCGATTTTCCCAATTTTAAACGTGCCGCCGGTGCCCGTGAGCGAGGTGCGGCTGCTGTCGACCCTGAGGTGTTTGGCATTGCTGCGCTGAAACAGGTGCTCGAACGTGGTTTGTGTTCCCAAAATGGCTTCCCGGCTGCCCTCCACGCGGCTGAACAAGGCATTGGCCTTGACGTACCACCAGCGGTTTTTCCAGAAATGCTGCACGTCCAGTCCGCCCGAATAGGCACTGCGGTGCAGCCACTCGAGCCCGTGTTCGCGGTTGACCGCCGTAAACACGCCCCCCACAATGGTGTTGCCCTGGTCATAATCCTTAAGCAGGCGCGCCACCAGGTAGTTGGTCATGGGCTCCACCAGTTCCTGCCGGCGTTCGCCGCTGTGGTCAACGGTGGCGCGTTCGCGCTGCGTCACGCTCTCCAGCAGCCCAATCGACCAGCCTTTTTTGGTTTTGCCGCTGAACTTGGCGGCGCCCAAAATGGAGGTGCGCTGCGGCACATCGGCGAATTCGCCGGGATTGACCCGAGGATACCCGTGCGGCGCACCGCCAATGCGGCGGGAATAGAACAACAGGTCCGAATCGTAGTCGCCACCGGCGTTGGACCCGGTGATCTGGTAGTCAAACAGGTTGCGGCTTTCCATAAAAAACGGCCGGCGTTCGCCGAAAAACACCTGGTAGCCGTCGAGCCGCACGGCGCCGGGGTCAGCCTCCACTTGCCCGAAATCGGGGTTGATCGTGAAATCGAGGATCAGGTCGCTGGTGACGGCCAGTTTGCCGTCGATGCCAGCGCTGAGGCGGTTGCTGGAGCCATCGGCGAAGGGGTTGCCCTCTTGTTTTTCGAAGCGCTCGGTTTGGGCCACCACGTAGGGCGCCAGTTCCACCTGTTTGCGCGAGGGCAGGTTGCGCAAGCCGTGCAATTCGCCAAAACCGCTCACCCAGCCGCCCGAATTTTGGGGGATATATTGCCAGGTAGAGCGCTCTTCCTTCCGGAAAATGCGGCGCTGCACCTGAAAGCCCCAAACGGGCACCTGCTGGTTGCCGTAGCGCAGTTGGCTGAACGGAATTTTTACTTCGGCCGTCCAGCCCTTGTCGTCCACATGGGTTTTGGCATACCAGACGGGGTTCCAGTTGCTGTCCCAATTGTTGCCGTTGTCGGAGATAAATTCGTCGCCTTTCACCCCGCTCACCGAGAGGGTAAACGAAAACGCCGTGCGCAGGTCGTGGTAACTGTCGATGTTGATCTCGATCCAGTCGCCGGGAAACTCATCGCGACGGCTCATGCGGGGCACGATGCTGTCGGGCGCCGAATCGAAGGCGCGGTAGGCGATGAGCAGGAATTTTTCGCTGTACAGGATTTTGAATTGGGAGGGTTGAGCCGGTGCGGCGCCTTCGTTGGGTTGGTATTGGATAAAATCGCCGGCCCATTCCACCTTGTCCCATAGGGGCTCGTCGGGAATGCCGTCCCATTCGAGGGCGGTGTGGTCGGCGGTTTGTGTGTGGTATTGTTTTTTGGCAATGCCGGCCGGCGAAAGGTAAGCGGCTTTTTTTTCAGCCGTTTGTGCGATCAGGTTTTCCGCCAGGAGGAATACTGCGGACAGGAGGAGCAGAGCATGTTTCATGCAGGGAGGTGTTTTGCGTTGCGAGTAGTTGCAGGAAAAGACAGGGTCCCTCGGGTCGAGGTTGCAACCCCGGCTTTCCGGAGCAAAACTGTTGCTCCTCGGTGTGTTCTTGTTTCGCGTCTTTTTACTTTGCTGACCTGGCGGGTGCGACACCCCGTTCTACTCGTGTTGTGGCGAAGGGTATTTTATTCGTCAATTTAAAAACGGCCCTGAAGGGCCTTGACCAGGGCGGTGTGAACGCCGCGCTACCTGTTTTTCCACATTAGAAAAAACGGCCCTGAAGGGCCTTGACCAGGGCGGCGTAAACGCCGCGCTACCTGTTTTTC
>JADLDL010000053.1 GCA_020846655.1 Saprospiraceae bacterium
AGGCGATACTCGGCTTTTTCAAAAATATCAAAGAACATAAATCAGCGCTGGAGTCACTCCTGACGCTCAATTTTCGTGTTGCCGGATTATAGGGGTTTTTCGCAAACCACTTTCCGCCGGGTATAGTGTAGAAACTGTTTGCAGATGTATGTATGTTTTGGATTACTTGTGACACTAAATTTTGGTAGGAGAATAGTATATAAAAAATAAACAGATATTTCATTGCTAGAAAGTAAGGGGCATGGGTGCCCTGCAAAACAGACACCCATACCCGTATAAATAGTTTTAGAGTTTTATAAAGCGGACAGTGCCGATAAGTAGGCCGTCATCACTAAAGGCGCGTAAAAAATAGAGGCCAGGAGGCAAAACACTTACATTGAATTGGATTTGCTCTTGCTTGTTTCTGGTATTATATGCCAGTCTTTGTTTGCCAAGGGCATCAAAAATAGCAAGATTGGAAGGGCTGCCTGTAATCTCTACTTTCAATATGTCTCGAACAGGTACTGGGTATAAGCGTAGTTCCAGCCCCTTGGAAGGGAATTGGATATTTGCCTGGCTTCTATCGGATCCTTGCTGGAACTCAAGGGAGGTTTCCTCTGGCTGATACAAAAATCGCTCTCCACCCAAAACAGTAGTTGCGTTAGCATGAATAAGGTCAAAGGCACAGGCTGTTGCGCCAGAATCTGGTAAAAAAGTAGCGGTGCGTACGCTGCGCGAAAACTGAAAATTTCGTTTCAACGGAGTTGGAGACATAAAATGGAGCGGATGTAAGGGTAAAGAATCTACCAAATATAAGGCAAACAGGCCGTAATCCCCTTCCTCTCCCAAAACCTTTTCCCCATCCATCCGTTTAATTATACATCCGTTCACAAAACACTAAGTGTAGTAATGCATATCTCCATTCTTTCCGGCAGCACCCGCATCAACCGCCAGTCGCACCGCGTCGCCCTGGCCCTGGAAAAAGCCATCCGGCGCGAAGACCTCCACACAGCTGAAGTGCTGGACCTGGCTGAATATCAGTTTCCTATGCTGGAGGAGGTGCTGCACCGGCACCCCAACCCACCCGAAGGCCTGGCCGATTTTGCCGAGCGGGTGCGGCACTCCGATGCCTTCCTGTTCGTGTCGCCGGAATACAACGGCAGCTACACCGCCGCGCTGAAAAACGCGGTCGACTACCTGAAAGAACGGGAATTTGCCCAAAAAGCCATCGGCGTCGTGTCGGTGTCCACCGGCATGCTCGGTGGTATACGCGCAGCCCTTGCCCTGCAACAACTGGTGCTGGGAATAGGTGGTTTTGCGCTGCCGCAAATGCTGACCGTTGGGCAGGTGCAGCAGCGCTTCGACGAGCGCGGCGAATTGCTGGAGCCGGCTTTTGAAAAAAATATCCAAACCTTCCTCGGCGCATTCCTGTGGCTGGGCGAAGCCGTGGCAGAAAAAAAGATGGCTGCTCTGTCACAAGGCGTCGTAGTGCTCTAAGAGCTGTTGCACGAATAAACCGGTTTGATTCCGAATCGTTTACACAGCCAGCCGCCGCTTTTAGCGACAGCGCCAGACATTTCACACATTAGCAGTAGGAAAAATGAAATGTTGCGTGCTTATTTGTGGGCGAAAACACCTTTTAACAATATCCACCCTTGTGCCGAACCGGCGCAAGTATCCTTCCGAACGAGTAGTTTTTTATTATAACCCGAGAGGTTTACTTACTGGCCCAGCGGCAAACGTTGGGCCTTTTTATTTTTGCCGTTCAATCACCCAATCATGCTGACACCCGCCGAATACTACCGCCTCGTACGGGATACCTTCCACGCCCACGGCGAGCCCGACACCGCGCAAGGCCAAATGGCCTATATGCGCCACCAGTTTGAATTTTTTGGCCTCAAAATGCCGGCCTGGATGGCTCTGACGCGCGAAATCCACCGCACGCAGGGCATCCCCGAGGGGGCCGCCCTCGTGGAACTGGTGCGCCTGTGTTTCGCCGACGAACACCGTGAAATGCAGTATTTCGCCCTGGAAAGCATACAGAAAATACAAAAGAAACTGGAGCCGGCCTTCATCGAAGTGCTGGACGAACTCATCGGGGAAAAATCCTGGTGGGACTCAGTCGACTGGATCGCCAAACTCGTAGGCATCCATTTCCGGCGCTACCCTGAGCTCATCGGGCCGGTGACCGGGCGCTGGATGGCCTCGGGCCACTTGTGGCGGCAACGCGTGTGCCTGATTTTTCAATTGACCTACAAAGAAAAAACCGATGCTGAACTGTTGTTTGGGTACATCCGGCAAGTGGCGGCGTCCAAGGAATTTTTTCTGCAAAAAGGCGCCGGCTGGGCACTCCGGCAATACGCCAAAACCAACCCGGAAGCCGTGCGCCAGTTTTTGGATGCTACGCCGGTGTCGGCGCTCACCCGCCGCGAGGGCGGAAAATACCTGTAGCCCCGGCTATCTTTGCCAATAAAAAGCGCCATGTTCCACGCCGATACGATCACCGGAGTAGGGGTATTTTTTATCCTGCTCGCCTTTTTGTTGTCTACCTTCGGCTGGCTGCCCGAAAAAAGCCGGATCTATTTTCTCCTCAACTTTGTGGGCGCCAGCCTGGCATTTTACGGGAGCATCCTGATCCAGTCCGTGCCGTTTGCGGTGCTGGAAGGCACCTGGGCGCTGGTGGCGCTGATTGGGCTTTTTCGTAAAAAATACGGCGCTTAGAATGACCTGTACCTAAGGCATTGAATTGGGCCAATATGGAATGGGTAACCCGTGCCACCACTAACAAGTGTACTGCCGTATGCTTGCCACTGTTACTCCTGTTGCGCCAGTTTGGCGCGGCTTGCCATTTTAATCGCTACCGTTCCGCTGGGATCGGCAAACATGCCGCTTTGCGGTACGGTATCCACCTGGATGGCGGGCATTTGGGTATGACCGATGGCGCCGGTCGGATCGGCAAATACCTGGTTTTGGCGGAGGAGCACTACGGTGCCGGCAAGGCAAAGCAGCACGACAACAAGTGTTTTCATTGGTAGTGTTTTTTTAGTTGAAATCAAAACGATACCCTGTTGACTACAGGATATCGTTTTGGACGGGGCCGAAAAACAAATGGTCGCAGGTTGGAAGGCAAAAATTCTACCGTATTTACCAAAACGAAACACTACCGGATCAGCAAAACCTTACCTTCCGTCACCGGCGCGTCGTTGCCGTACGCCATGCCCTGCCAGATCTGCCCGTTTTCAAACCGCGCCCGCACTTTCCACCAATAGACGCCCTGCGGCAACAAGTCCCCTTCGTTGTTCAGCCGGCCATTCCAGGCCTCCGACGGTTGCCCCTCCACCAAGGCATTGGAATGCCACACCCGCTGCCCGTTGGAGGCATACACCGCTATGTCAAATTCGCGCAAGCCCAGCCCCACGGCTTTGAACTCCCGCTCCGTTGCCTGGCCGGCCTCCGGCGCCAGTGCATTGGGAATGAACAAATTGCCAAAAAAATCGGGGACCAGGATTTTGATCAGCGTGTCCGGGCAATCCAGGGTGTTGTACACAATCAGCGTCACGGGGTGCGGGCCGTTGGTGTAGTACCGGTGCTCCGGGTTGGCCAGGTCGCTGGTGTCGCCGTCGCCAAAATCCCAGTGCCAGCGAATGGCATTGACCGACAAATCAGTAAACCGAAAGATCCCGTTGGGCACCACCGTCGTGTCGGTGACAGCGACATAACTGAAATCAGCCATTGGCGAGGGTTGCACGCGGATGTAGTCGTTGAAGCGCAGCGAGTCGAAACATACCGAATCTGCCGAAGCATACAGCGTGACGGCGTACAAACCCGCCGACTGGTACAGGTGCGCAGGCTCGGGTTGGTCGGATACCTGCCCGTCGCCAAAATGCCAGGCAAATTGATTCACACCCAGGCTCTGGTTGCTGAACTGCACGTAAAACGGCTCGCAGCCCAATTGCGCGTCGGCCATAAATTCCAACTCCGGGCGGGTGTACACCGCAATGCTCCGCTGCAAGGTGTCGCGGCAGCCAAACTGGTTGATGGCCAGCAGCGTGACGGGCAGGGCACCGGGTGTGTTGACCGTCAGCGACGGATGGATTTGCTGCGAGGTGCCCAGCGTCCCAAAACTCCATTGGTAGGCATCGGCGTCGATCGATTGGTTATCAAACAACAAGGTCGTCGGCGTCACGCAGAGTTCCGTTTGCGAAACGCTGAACGCCGCCACCGGTTTCGGATGCACCTGGATGGGCGCATAGGTCCAGGTGTTTTTGCATTTGAAAAAATCGGTGGCCTGCAGGCTGAGCGTGTAGGAACCCGCAGCCGTGTAGGTATGCTGGCCGCTGGGTCCCACGGTCGTCGAGCCGTCGCCAAAGTTCCAGACAAATGTATTGCCGCTGCCCGGGGTCGCATTCAACGCTTGCAGCACAAACGGCTGGCAGCCCGCACTGTCCGGCAAGGTAACGAGGGCTTGCGGCAGCGGCTTCACCTCCACGCTGCTGCTGGTCGTTGCCGGACAACCCGTCGTGACCGCCAGGCCGGTCATCTGCACGGTATACACCCCCACCGAATCGTACACATGGAAACTGGAACTCTGCGTGGAGTCGGTCGTTCCGTCGCCAAACGACCAGTAACTGCCGATGATGGCCGGCGAGGTGTTTTGAAAATAAATCGTATCGTTCAGGCACACATACGGCAAATGCGTAAAACTCACGGCCGGCGCCGGCAATACGGTGATGGACACCACGGCCGTGTCGAACCCGCAACCGTTGTTCACAAATTCCTGCACCAGGTATTGTCCGGCAGCGGTGTACGTATGGGCTACCGTGTCGCCGGTAGCGGTGGTGCCGTCGCCCAGGTCCCAACTGATATACAAACCCTGCGTGCTGTAGTCGATGAGTTGCACGGCAAACGGCTGACAACCGATCAGCGTATCGGTATTGAAAAACGCCGTGACGGGATTGGGCTTCACCAGTACGCTATGCACCACGGTGTCGATGCCGCATTCGTTGGCGGCCACCAGGGCAATGAAATACGTGCTGTCGTGGTCGGTGGTCAGGAACACTTGCTGTGGCAACTGGAACGCCGTACTCACCAATTGGCCATTCACATACCACTCGAAAAAATCGGGCTCGCCAACGGTCACGTTGTTGAAATTTACTTCCAGCGGGGTGCAGCCGCTGCTCACATCGGTGCCAAACCGCACCTGCGGCCTGGGAAAAACCGTCACCGGTATCTGCGCACTGGCGCTGCCGCAACCATTCACGGCACTCAGGGTAATCAGGTACGTCGTGTCCGTTTCGGCCTGCGTAAACACGATGGTGCCGGGTTGCGGCAAGGTGTCGCTCTGGCCGTTGCCGTAGTTCCAGATGTACTCGGTGTAGTTGTTGATGGCGCTCAGGTTGGTAATCAAAACCGGCAAATCGGCGCAACCTTCAGTGGTGTCCGTTGCAAACACGGCGTTGGGCGGCGTCACCACCTGGATATCGGTCATGGCCGTGTCTTTGCAGCCGGCGGCATTTTCCACGTACAGCGTCAGGGTGTAATTGCCGGGCTGGGTGTAGACGTGTACCGGATCACAAATATTGGCGCTGGTGCCGTCGCCAAAATCCCATTGGCAGTTGCTCACATCCGTGCCGCCGGAGAAAGGGCCCAGGTCGAGGGGCTCGTTCACACAAATGCGCCCGATGCTGTCGAGCGCCGCTGCCGGCACGCCGAGTACGGTCAGCGTCAGGGAGTCTGCATTGACGCAGCCGGTGAGCGTATCCACAAAAGTATAGACCAGCAGTTGTGCCCCCGGGCCGGCCAATACGGGGTCGAATACCCCCGAGGCCGACACGCCGGTGCCCGTCCAGGCGCCGTTGAGCGGCGTGGCCGGCAGTTGAAGGACGCCAGCGTTGCCGCAAAGGAGCAGGTCCGGGCCCACATTTACGGCGGTGCCCTGCACTAAAATACTGATCATATCCTGCACTTTACAACTCGGATCGCCAATGTCAAACACGTACAACAGTTGGCTGGGGCCGTTCAGCGTGGCGTTGGCTGGAGTAAAAATACCCGTAGCGGATACGCCGGGCCCCGACCATTCCCCGCCGGCCGGCGTCACCTGCAATTGCAGGGGCGCGTCGGTGTTGCACAACGGCCCCACCGAATCGATCGCCACCTGGGCAGGCTCGAAAATTTGAAAACTATCGACGGCCGTCACCGTGCCGCAGGCATTGGCTACCGTCACGGCAATAAAATGTTGCCCGAACCCGCTGAACGCCACCGGCCCTGGCGTGGGGCCGCTCGCTGTGGCCGGGTTGCCGCCACCAAAACTCCAGGCAATACTGGCCGGCGTGCCGTTGCTGAACTGGGTGAAACTCAGCGGATCGTGTGTCACATCCGCACAGCCCTCCGGAACCGTACTCAGGGTCACCCCCGGCGAAAGAATAACGAGTACCGAACCCGTCCATTCCGGCATGCTACAGCCATTGACCGTCAATTTGATCTGGTATAAACCTTCTTTTGTAAATTCAATTTCCGGGTTGGGGCTGCTCGCCGATGTGCCGTTGACAAACGTAAAACCCGTACTGGGTGTCAGCGTCCAAGTGTAGGGATTGGTGCTGAAGGCGTTGGTGGACGTATTGCTCAACAGCAGCGTTTCCGCCGGGGCGCACAAGGTGTCGTCCGACAGCGCCGCCTGCGCCGTGGCCAGCGCCAGAATTTGAAACGTATCGCTAACGCTCTGCATGCCGCAGCCGTTGTTGACCGACACGCTGATCGCGTAGCTGCCCACGCCGGAAAAACTGACTGCCGGCGGGGTAGGGCCTGAATGCCCGGGGATACTGCCGTTCAGAAACGTCCAATCCGTGGCATCCGCCGCGCCGCCGCCAAACGTAACCAGACTGGCCGGGTTGAGCGTCACGGATTGGCTGCATTGGTCGGGCGTGGCAACGATGGCCACGGTGGGTTTGAGTCGCACGGTCACGGTTTGGGTCGACTCGGGATTGCCGCAGGCATTTACCCGCAGGGTGATGGTGTACGTGCCTTCCTGCGAAAATTGCAGTTGCGGGCTGGCGCTCGTGGCGCTGGTATTGTTGACAAAAATAAACCCCGTGTTGGGTGAAATACTCCAGGTAAAACTGCTGCCGTTCACCGAATTGTTGCTCAGGATCAGGATTTCGTCGGGGCCGCAGAGGCTGGTGCTCGACGGAACAAAAACGGCGGTGGCTGCCGGGGCGATGCTGAAGGTGTCGCTGTCCATCGCCGTACCGCAGGCATTGGTGGCGCTGGCGGTCACGATGTAGGTGCCTTGCATGGTGTAGGTGACCGGGCCGGGCGGGTTGTTGTTGGAAGAGCCCGGGCTGCCGCCCGGAAATTGCCAGCCCACCGTTGGCGAACTGCCGCTCACCGTAGCCGTGGGGTTGATGGTCACGTTGCCGGTCGCGCAGCCGTCGGGAATCGGGGCGAGGGCAATACTGGCCGGCGCCAGCACCTCGATCACGGTAGTCCACTCGGGGTTGCCGCAGCCCAGCGAGCGGAGGCGGACGGTATAGGTGCCGGGGGTGTTGAACTGGATCACTGGGTTGGGGCTGCTGGCAGTGGTGCCACTGACAAACATGATTCCGGTATTCGGCGTGATCGTCCAACTGGACCCTACAGCGTTGGCCGACTGGTTGGTCAAGGTCACGGTTTGGCCGGCACAAATGGTGCTGGCCGATGGCGTGGCTACTGCGGTGGCGGGTGGGGTGACGAGCACCGTTTGCGTGTGGGTATCCGACCCGCAACTGTTGGTTACCTGCAAGGAAACGGTATAGGTGCCGGCCGTTGAGTAGGTATGTGGGGGCGGGTTTTCGAGGGTGGAGGTGGTGCCGTCGCCAAAATTCCAGAGGTACATCGGGTTGTTGGAGTTTTCACAACTGGTATTGGAAAAATTGACCGGCACATCGACGCACAGCACCGCCGGCGAAGCAATAAAATCCGCAATGGGTTTGAACCGCACCACAACGTTGAATAGCACAAAATTGAAACTTTTCAGGTTGGTCGGGCAACTGCGCTCCACGCCCAACCGCACCGGAAAAACGATAGTGCCATTGGAATTGGACAAAATGCAGGTATCGTTTGGAAAATCATAGGCGTGCGTCATGATGGCCTGAAATCCATTGAAGGTCTGGCAACTGCCATCCCCCCAATCCACATAGGTCGTTTGAATTTGACTCACCGGGGTGGAGTTATTTTCCACCGTCACCGTTTGTCCTTCGCAAAAAATGGTCGGACTATTGGCTGCCAGGCCACCAGAGGGTTGCAGGTCGCCGCAGTCGTTGGCAATGGAATTGGTCCAGTTGGACTGGCCGCATTGAGCCGGCAGTGCAATTGCACCGGCCAACAGGCTCAAGGCAAGTGCCAGTCGCACGAGGCATTGAATTGAATACAACATCGCGGTTTGGTTAAAAAGCAGTTTATTAAAAAATGAACAACACCGGGCGAAGTACACCTAGTTCAAAAAAGGCTGATAGCCTTTGCCGGCAAAATGGTAGCAGTCTACGCGCTTTTTCGGGCGATTGGGGTTGCCGAAAACACAGGACTCCGGAAACGTAAACGTCAGAATCAGTTCGTGGGCGCCGCCGGTAGCGCTTTGGTTCAGGCCCGACAGGGTGCCATCGAACGCATACTGGAGTTTGCAGCGGGTGTTGTCGCCCAGTTCTACGTTCATGCCCACCACTACCGTCAGGGCGTGCGTGTTGCGGGCGCTCAGGGGACTGCGGTTCCATTGGTACAACAGCCCGAGCTGCGCTGCCTCGTATTGGGCTACTGCGCCAAAGGTGCCCCGTCGGAGCGCGCTTTCCCATTCAAACCGGCCCAGCCAGTTGAGGTACAATACGTTTTGGCGCAGCAAACCGGCGGTGATCGGTGTGGTCACCGAACCATGCAGCACGAAGTACCGGGCCTGCGTGTTTTCCAGGCGCAAAAACGACACGTCGCGGCTACCCGCCAATTGGTGTACTGCAAAGCCCAGACTGGCCGGAAGTGCCGCGTTGCGCCAGCCGAGTTGGCCCCGGGCCACGACGCCGCCGGCGATGGCAAAGGTTTGCAGCCGGCTCCCGTCGGTTTGAAAATAGGTCGAGGGGCTGCCTTGCACCCCAAACAGCGGGTCCAGTTGGCCGCTGAACAACAGCCGGTCAAAATTCACCCGGTGCTGGCCGATGCCCGCCTGCAAACCGCCATGTAAGGAAAATTTTTCGCTGCGCGCGCCGACGGCGCTCAATTGCACGCCGCCTTCTTGTCGGCGGTAGCCGAAAAATGGCTCGCGCATATCGCTGGCGTACAGGCCAAAGGCCAGCGGCGCCCGGCAAGTACGCAAGGCCACTGACGCAAACGCCGTTTGGAAACCATCCTGCAATTGTCCCCATTGCCGCCGGTAGGCCACATGCACATCCACCCCGCGCACCGCCGATACGTAGGCCGGGTTGACCATATTGGGCAGGACATGAAATTGCGAAAAAGCGGGCGTTTGGCCGGAAAGCCGGAAGAGGCTAAGCAAAAAACACAACCCGATGAAGGGGCAGGCGAGTACTGGTTTTGCCATTTTGGAGAATTTAGGCTGCAAATTATCCTTTTTTTGGCTGGCTTCCAAGTTAAGAAATGGCGTTGGACGTGCTTGCGGTGGGCTTCAACCCAACGCAGACAGAGGGCGTCGCCGGGCACGACGTCGCGTCATTTTTTAACCCTCTTGATCTTTCACGTCCTCTTCGGCGGCTTTCGCCTGAAACACTGCCCGAAACTGGCTTGGCAGCAAACTAACCCGGTGCCCCATCCATTTTTCGACGGTCAGCGCCAACAGGGCATACCCTTCGGTGACACCCGGCGCTGGCACAATGATGACCACAATAAAGGGTAAAAACCGGGGAATGTCTTTGAGTTGAGCCTTGGCTTGCTGCAGCTCTTCGGCCGTAGGCCGGTTCGTTTTGGTAAAAAAAAGCAGTTTGCCCGCTCCTTGCCGCGCATAAGTGTGCAGCATTTGTTTCGTTTCAACGCCTTCCATGAAGAAAGCCCAAAGCATCATCTGCGGAAACCGGATGACGCGCTTGAATTGTGCGCGGGTGTACATTTTCGCTACAAAGTAACGGGCTTTCCATCGGGAGTACAAGAGGGAATACCCTTATGTTGTAAAGATTACCATTCGGGCGCAGCGCCGGCCTCAGTGTACAACTTCCAGTACCTGCGCGCCCCATGTACCGCTGCCATTGGCTTGGCCAACCCGCAGCAAGTACGAGCCGGCCGGCACTTGCTCCAGCGACAGCCACCCGGAATCATCCAATAGTTGTGCCAACACCACTCGGCCCTCCAGATTCAGCAGCTGTATCTGCCAGGGACCCGGCGCAGCAATACTGATCTGTATGCTTTGGCTGGCCGGATTGGGCGCTACCGAAAATTCCAATTCGCGCTTTTCTTGTGGATTGGATACGGCTACGGACAGTTCTGCGGTCGCAAAATGGGAAACCAGGCGAACATAACCGGCCTGGTAGTAGATCGCCGGCTCGGTGATTTCCCAGGAATTTTCGGGCCAGGAGGTGTTCCAGTCCAGGTATTTTTTTTGCACCGGCTGGTTGTTGAAATAAGCGTTGGTGCCGGAGTAGTACTGGTTCATGCCGCCGGTGAGCAGGCCCGGGATGGGGTTGTTGTCCCAAGCGGTCCCGTCACCCGTCCAGCCGTGGTAAATTTGCCGGGCAGCCTGTGCAATCCCGTCGGCCTGGAGGTTGGATAGCATGGCAAGGCCCGGCGGGTTCACCCCGTGCAGGTAGTGCAGGTAATCGAGCGCTGCGTTTTGGTAGGCGGCCTGGTTGGCTGGGCTTTGCAAGTTCAGGTTCATGTTCAGGTACATGAGACCTGTTCGGGCTTTCACCAGGTTGCTGCCCCACACGTAGTCGCCGTCTTTCAGGTAGGCGCGGTAGGCATCGGTATGGGCCGCGACAGCCGGAAAAAAATCGGCGGCGCCGTTGGTCGAGTTGTTGAAACGGCTGAGGATATTGCTTTTTACCGAAGGAGAAATACCGGCCAGGCGGCTGTAAAACAGCAGCACATCGCCATACGTGCTTTCAAAAGCATAAAAATAAGACCACTCGTAGGGGTGCAGCGCGGTGTACTGGTTTTCAAAATAGGTTTTGTACACGGCTTTGCCGGTGAGCGCAAATAAAAAAGCCGCCGCACAGGTTTTGCGCGCCTGCCGGTCGTAATCCGATACTTCGGGGTCTGCACTCTGAAACCCGCTGTTGGAGCCCAACACCGCCGGATGCGCTTCCGCCCAGGTCCAGGCGAGTTCGGCGCGGGCGTTCAGCAGATCGGCAAACGCCGACTGGTTGGGGACGGTTTTTAATACCCGGGCCGCGTGAGCAAATACACTGGCCACCGTCAGCGTAGCCGATGTGGATGCCGCACTGTAGTAGCGGGACGCATTGTCCAGGTTGGGCGGGCTGGCTGCCTGAAATTCGGTGACGCTGATTTTCGACAACACAGCGCCGTCGGGTTGTTGCATCTTCAAGAGCCACTCGAGTTCGTACCGGATCTCATCGACCAGGTCGGGGCTGCCGTTGCCGCTTTCGGGGATGTCGAAATCATCGGTAAAAACGCCGGGGTTGTTTTCATAGGCAAACAGCAGGTCGTGCAGGGTGCCGTAGGTGAAATTGACGTATTTGTTGTAGTCTCCGGCGTCGTGCCAGCCGCCCGACAGGTCTTTGGCCGAGGCTGTCGAGGGGTTGCTCACCAGCCGGCAGCCGGTATCCTGGCCGTTGCCCTGGTGGCAGGCACTGTGGGTCCATTGGCCGCCGTGCGCGGCGGTGATGGCAGTGCCGCAGCGCTGGTAGTACAAGGCTTTTACCGCCCTGCGCAAGGGCAGGGTATAGGCATCCGCCGCGATCCGAAACGGTTGTGAGGCCAGGTTCGCGAGGGGGTCAAACACATAAAAAACGCCGGTTTCGCTGAGGGCGGAAAAGTCGAGCCACCAGACCTTGTCGCCCGATTGGGCATGTGTGGCGCCGCTGTTCCAGGCCTGGGCTGTTGCCGAAAAGGCAACGCTGTGGTCGCCGTGGCGGCGTACCTGCAAAGTAGCCGAGGGCGTATACGTGCCGGGAGCGCCGGCGCCGGTTTGAGGCCGCGCGATGACCGCCACTTTCTGGGCTGTTGGGAGGTAACCGAACTGGTCGATTTTGAAATAGGGCGACACCACAGGGCTTTGGGCGTGTCCCAGCAGCTGGAGCGCCAGGCCAAAGAGCAGGAGACTTTGTTTCATGTGTTAGTTCGTTTGTGTTTCATGCCGGTTTGGGAAACAAGATTGTTGCGGCAGTTCTTCTCTCAAAGATAGGGCTTCTGCGTAGCATTGCCGGGCTCTCTTCAGGTGGTTTTGGCAAATGCCATTTAGCCCGTACGGGTGTTCGATAGAATGTAGGTTTGTGCTACCTTCGTCGGACCGCAAGCCAAAAGTTATTTTTCAACCATCCGACTCACTTGCCATGTACATCCACTCTGCTACGCCCGCTGAAAACACATACGACGCCATTGTCATCGGCTCTGGCATCAGCGGCGGCTGGGCCGCCAAGGAACTCACTGAAAAAGGACTGAAAACGCTCGTCCTGGAGCGCGGGCGTATGGTAGAACACGTCACCGACTACCCCACGGCCCACCAGAACCCCTGGCAAATGCCGCACCGCGGCCGCCCCAGCCTGGCTACCCGCGAGGCGGCGCCCATCCAGAGCAAAGTGTACAATTTCAACGAAGGCAGTCAGCATTTTTACATCCGCGATGTGGACCATCCCTACCAGCAAACCAAACCCTTCGACTGGATCCGGGGCTACCACGTTGGCGGCCGCTCCATCCTTTGGGGCAAGCAAACCTACCGCTGGAGCGACCTCGATTTTGAAGCCAACGCCAAAGACGGCTACGGCACCGACTGGCCGATCCGATACGCCGATCTGGCGCCCTGGTACAGCTATGTCGAACAATTTGCCGGCATCA
>JADLDL010000054.1 GCA_020846655.1 Saprospiraceae bacterium
ATGAAACAGAACGCGTCGGGCTGAAATACCTGGACGCGCAAGCCTTTTTGTACAAAGGCATCGCACTGCTGGGCCTGGAACGTCCGGACGCCGCACAAGCCGCCTTCGAACTGGGCCTGACGGTGGAGGCCGGCAACGCCGACCTGTTGTATTGGCTGGCCAAAACCCTGTTGCAGCGCGGGCAAGGCGCCCAGGCCGAAATTCTATTGCGCGAGGCCATGGAGCAGTTTAAAAAAGGGAAACACAATACCACAACGTATGTGGAGGAATTTTACCAAACCTACTGGCCGGACTTGGAGGCTCTGGCCGCACAACTGAAACAATAGGTAATGCTGGCGTTGTGCAACCACAACTCACCAAAAGTACAAACACCAGTCTGGCCGAAAATAAAAATTGTTCATTGAACATGGGTCATTCCAATAAGAACAGTTGAAAATTATTCAATGTTCGATGACCAATATTCAATGACCAATTGCTGATGAATGGTCTAAATCTTAGAACCGGTACGTCACCGTGTTTTTTTGTCCATCCGGCGTCGTGATGTGTTTGCGGAAGGGCATATCTTTGTCGTTATAGTCGTAGGTATAGGTAGTCACAAGATCGTTTCCACCGGCCGGGCGGCGGATTTCCATGCCCGGGTTGTTGAACTGCCAGCGCACTTGCGGCAGGTTCGGGTGCCGGAGCATCCAACTCGTCGGGTTGATTTTGTCGTCAAAATTGCTGTATTCAACCGTTTCCAGCAGCTTGTATTGACTGTTGGCTTCCTGTTGGAAGAATTCAACTTTGTTCAAGTTGCCTTGTCCGTCGTATCCAAGTACAAATTTGTACACATTGGCGGGTTCGCCAGGTTTATTGGCCACACGCCACAGTTCCTGGCTGATCCGGTTGTTGGTATAGCCGTATGTTACTTCTTTGGATAAGGTGCCGTCGGAAGCGAATTCCTGCGATTTGCTGATGAATTCACCTTTGTACAGGTACTTGACCACGCCTCCGTCGGAAGAACGCACGGCAGTCAGGCGGTTCTTATCATCATAAGAATACGCATAGGTAATCGACTGGATTTGTGTCGGATCGCCCTCCACAAACTGCCATTGGGAACGCTGTTCCGTGACTTGCCCGTTGGCGTTGTAGGTAAAGGTTTGATAATCTGTTTCCGAATATTGCTGCCGGCTGATCAGGGCCTCTGTGGGCAAGGGATTCGGGTACTGCTGTTGTGGCTCAATAACGCCTTCCACAGGGTCTTTTTGGCAGGCGGTGAAACTGATGAGCAGGCCCAGGATGGCGAGTGTCGAGGAGAAAGATTGTTGTGTCATGGCAAACTTGTGTTTATTATTGGGTAAATTATATTGAATTGGATTTGTCCGATTAACGCCAGGAAGACGAGTTCTGTGTATACCGGGGTTGCCAAACAGGCAATACTTATGATTTATTTAACAACTATGACCAAGGTATCTACTGTTTCACCCAATTTCCGACAGCGCGGCGGCCTCCCCCTAGTGCCGCTACCCGGTACAGTCCGGCCGGCAGTTGCGTCAGATCCAGCCCCTCGCCGCTTTGCAGTTGTCGGGAAGCGACCAATTGGCCAGCGCTGTTGAACACTTGCACATCGGCTGCCTCCTCCATCTGGATACGCAGCAAACCGGTGCTGGGGTTGGGTGACAGCAGCAATTGGCCGACGGCTCCCGGCTCCGGGTCTACCGACACCAAGCCGTTGTAGTAGTACAATTTTTTGGTCGTCAGGATCCAGTCGAACAGGTCGTGATCCCAGTTGAGCACCCACTCCAGGCGCAATTGGTCTCCATCCACGTAGGCATACGTGGTATACTCGCGCTGATCCCAGGCATTCACCGGTATGAAAATTTTTTCCTTGCCGCTCAGCCGTTGCGCCATGTCGTAGAAGAAATCAGTCGTCTGGAAGAGCCGCCAGTTGTTGTTTTCTGCCTTCCATTCAAAATTCATTTGCCGGCGCAGAAGCCCGGAAACCGTGTAGGCATAATTTGTCCGGCTGGACGGCACCATCCCGGTATCGGCCGACAACCAAATCGTCATTTCGATCGGCAGATGGTCCACATACACCAGGTCCTTGCGCTCTACCAGGCGCTCCACGCCGTCCGATACCGCAAAACTCTCGATGCGCTTGTTATCGCCCTGGTCATCGTAGGCATAGCGGTCGATGTACAGCAAGGGCGCGCCGGTAGCCACCACTTCGGCAATGGTTTCCACCAGCCGGTCTTGCGCATCAAAATGATGGTAGATCGAATACAGCGGCGTCCAGTCGGACCCTGTAGGCTCCCAGCCGTAAATGAATACCGAGTCGAGGAACTCCGGGGAGTCGCCGCGCGGAAACAGATTGATTTTAGTGGAAGGTTCGAAGGTCTCGCTGGCCACATCGAAGGATTCGGCGACCGACTCCAGCCGGCGGTCCTGGTCATCGTTGGTATTGGTAAAGCGGCTCAACCCTTCCCAGTTGCCGGCAATAAACTGGTAGTGGGTTTCCACCGTCACGCGGGGCTGCGGATACTGATAAATACTGCGAAACAAGGGCAGGCTGTCGACGTCGGCCTGATCGTAGCCGTAAAACAGTTTCGTGGAATCCAGTTGGAGCACGCCGCGCGAACCAACCCCTTCGTGCGCCGGCAAGGTGGGCATATCAAAGCCAGCATCGTGCAGGGATTTGACCAAGGTGTACGTCCAGTTGGCGGCTTGCGGACGCAGGCTGGGCGGGAGTTGTTTTTGGGCAAACAAAGAATTCAGGCTAAGCGCCAGGAAGAAAGCGGGAAACAGAACGGTTGTTTTCATAATCGGTTGAGCATTAATTTTTTGTAAAAAATTGAATTCACGGGAAGAGGGGCGCCGCCGGAGCAGTTAGGCAAGACGACCAGGGCGCTCAGGCAAAATTTTCAGCCGACAAACCATCCTGCCGGAGGGCGCCCTGGAGGCGTTGGCGGGCACGGGAGAGCCGGCTTTTGACGTTGGCTTCGGTCCAGCCGGTGATTTGCCGGATTTCCTCGATACTTTGTTCGCGGAAATAAAACAGCTCGATGGCCATCGCGTCGTTGGGCCGGAGGCGGCGTACTGCGGCGCGCAGCAATTGGCTGGCTTCCTCTTTTTCCAAGGCCCGCTCGTGGTTGTGCGGCTCGCTCAGGCCCTGCAGCAAGGCATCGTCCAGCGCATTCCAGGGGGCAAAACGTTTCAGGCGAAGCCGGGAACAGGCTTGCCAAACGGCAATCCGGCTCAGCCAGGTGCTGAAACGGCTGTCGCCCCGAAATCCCGGCAAGCCGCGAAAAGCGCGTACAAAACTGTCTTGTATGACTTCCTGCACCGCACCGGGGTCAGACAAATAGCGTTGGAGAATGGACCGAAGCAGCCGCTCGTAGCGGCGAACCAGGACCGTGCAGGCTTCCTCCTGTCCGGAAAGGACCAGGCGGATCAGGGCATCGTCGTCCAGATGCCCATACCGGTTGCCGGCGGAGACAATTGCTTTCATAGCATGTATTGTTTTTGTTGATACAAAGGTGCCGGCGACGGGCAGGGCGTCCAAAAAGGACTTACTGAATGCCGGAAAACGGTAGATGAATGCCCGCTACGAGCGGATGTTTCGGGCGCCGGATATTGCGCTGCGAGTGCCAGGGGCCGCTCAGCGGCCCAGCCAGTCCTTAAAATCGGCCATCCGGTCGCCGCTGACAAACACATCGTGGCGGGCTTTGGGCGCCAGTTCAAGTTTCAGTTTGCCTTTGAAATGCGTCAATACGGCTTGTATGGCCGGAAAACCCACCAGATACTGACGGCTACAGCGGAAAAACTGCTGCGGATCGAGCAGGGTCGTGAGTTTGTCCAGGCTGAATTCGATGGGCAGGTGCTGGCCATCGCGGGTCGCCAGGAACGTGATTTTTTCATCGGAATAGAAATACGCCACTTCCGAGGTTTCGATGCTGCGGATTTTGTTGCCTACCGTGACCATAAACCGCGTTTTGTACTCCGGAACGCGCTGGCCGATGTACTGGAGCAGCGTATTGAAATCCGGTTTGGCAAAGCGCTCGCGCAGGGCCTTGAATTTGTCCAGCGCCGCCATCAGTTCCAGCAGGTTCACCGGTTTCAGCAGGTAATCTATGCTGTTGACTTTGAACGCTTTGATCATGTATTCGTCGTAGGCGGTCGTAAAAATAACCGGCGCGGTGAGCGGCACGAGGTCGAAGATTTTAAAACACAGGTCGTCCTCCAGGTGGATGTCCATCAGCACCAGATCGGGCGTCTCATGCTGGCGCAGCCATTCGACCGATTCGGCCACCGAAGGCAACATGGCCAGCACCCGGATGCTGGAGTCGCATTTTTTCAACATACCCTCCAGGCGCTGCGCGCTGAGGTTTTCATCTTCGATAATGATGGTGTTCATGCTGTTGCAATATAGTTTTGGTAAACGGTTCGCGCGGCCTTATTGACGGATCATTTGCCGGACAGCCGTCCCGGCTTTTGTTTGCAGCCGGTAGAAATAGATACCGGCGGGCCAGTCGGTGGCGTGGACGGGCAGTTGGTGTGTGCCGGCAGGCAATTCGCCTTTCCACAAGCGCTGCACCAATTGACCAGTGGCATCAAATATCGCCAGTTCCACCCATTCGGGGCGGGCCAGCGCAACCGGGATCTGTGTGCTCATCGAAAAGGGATTGGGGAAATTTTGGCCGAGCGCCGGCTGCTCGCGGCCCGGCTCGCGGGTGGGCGTGGTCAGGTCCAGCCGCCACAAGCCGTTGTGCCGGGCGGAATACAGGCGGTCCCGGCACAGCGCCAGGTCGTAGCCCACTGAGCCGCTCAACGCCGGCTCCAGGTTGTGCCAGTTCAGGCCCTGGTCGTCGGAATACTGGATAAAACTTTTGGC
>JADLDL010000055.1 GCA_020846655.1 Saprospiraceae bacterium
GCCAGCAATGGCCTGATCCGGAGTTTTTCGCTGGGCCCGAATCCGGCACAGGACGCCGTTTGGTTTAGCCTGAGCCTGGCCAAGCCCTCTGAGATTCGGATAGAAGTGTTGAACCTCCTTGGCCAGGTGCTGGAAACCCAGCAGCAAAGCAGCGGCACAACCCTGAACCGAACACTCGATGTTTCGGGCTATCCCGAAGGCAATTACCTCCTGCGCCTGACGGCCGGCGAGGAGTCGGTTTCCGCCCGGATCGTCATTCAGCGGGGCTGAATCCAATTTTCTTAGGGAGTATTTTTATTTGAGCCAAACACTGGAACAACCGCGAGGATTTGCCACATTTGCGCATATCCTGAACCATTTTCCCACGTATTGCTATGTTCGAACTTACACAATCTGCCTACGGAAAATATCGCCGCTACACCTTGCACCAGCCCGATACCGGGCATGGGTTCAGCATCGTGCCGGCTTGCGGCGCCAATGTGGACGAGATCTGCTTTGGCGGTTTCAATGTGCTCGACGGCTACCAGTCGCCCGAAGAAATGGAAGCCGGCAAATGGGGCAAGAGCGCGTTCCTGTTCCCCTTCCCCAACCGCCTGCGCGACGGCCAATACCAATGGCTGGGCAAGGACTATACCTTCCCGATCAACAGTGCGCCCACCGGCAACGCCATTCACGGCTTTGTTCGGCACGAGCGTTTCGACGTCACTCGCATTGAACTTTGCACGGAATACGCCGAGCTGAGTTGCCAGTTGAACTACCGCGGCAACCTGCCCTACTACCCCTTTCCCTTTGTGCTGGAAATCAATTTCCGGATCACCAACCGGAACGAGTTCAATGTTTCTTTTTTCCTAAAAAACCGCCACCACGAAGCCATTCCGGTGGCCTTGGGTTGGCACCCCTATTTCCGTCTCTGCGCCAAAGCGGAGGAACACCAACTCCAATTGCCAGCCTGCTCCATGATCGATATCGACGAGCGGATGATTCCTACCGGCACCCGGCAGCCCTATGCGGCTTTCCGGCAGGAAACCCTGCTGGGGGCCAGCAGCCTCGACAATTGTTTTGTGGTGGAAGAAGGCCACCCGCTCTACCACCTCACCCTGCGGGGCGGCGGCCATAGCCTGGCGCTGGTGGCCAGCAGCAGCCTGTTCCCCTACTTCCAGGTCTTTACACCGCCTGCCCGCGACAGCATTGCGCTGGAGCCCATGACCGGCAACGTCAATGTTTTCCAAAATGGCGACGGGCTCGTCACTGTGCCGGCTGCCGGCGACTGGACGGCCTCCTTTCGCCTGGAATACTACCACGTCGGCTGACCGGACTACATTTATTGCAGCCGGTACAAGGCCCGCAACAACAAGCCAAAAAAGGCCAGGAACGACAAAAAGATCATGGCATTGACCGCTGGCGCCAGCCAGGACCAGGTGGTCCGTTGTTGCCGCGCACCGCGCCAGCCCAACCAGAAGCCCAGTCCGCTCAGCAGCAGGGTGGCCGAAAAAAATACGATAACGATCCAGTTTTTGCCGCCGGCAAACTGCGGCGTACGGGCAAACAAACCCATGGCCACACAGGCCAGTACGGCAAACCAAAGGCTGCGGTTGGTATCTTTCATGTCTTGCGTTTTCGAAACATCAGGTATAAAAATCCGCCCAAACTTAATACTGCTGCGGCATAAAACACGGCGGGCATCCGGTCCAATATGTTGGCAAAATACCAGCCGGAAATTGCCGCGCCGCCGCCAATAGCAATTTCCAGGGCAATATACATGGTAGCCATGGCGCGACCCTTGCGCTGCGGATCGCCTAGATCGACCGTCCAGGCATTGATGGCCGGCGAAAAAATGCCGTTGCCCAGTCCAAACAGGACAGCGGCGAGGTAGAGGCCAGCCGGACTGTGTGCCTGCCCGAACGCTACCATCGACGCGGCAATCAGTAACGCCGCCAGTTGAAGTACCGGCTCGCGCCCCAGGCGGTCAGAGGCCTTGCCGGCAAACAACCGCGTGGAGATACTGGCCAGTGTAAAAATTGTAAAAATAAAACCCCGGTTGGGCACCCCGACTGCATCGCTCAGGTCGGGCGCCAGGGTCAGGATCACCCCGTAACTGAAATAGCAAAACACCATCACAATGGCCGAAGGCATGGCCAGGGGGTCGAATACATCGTCTTTGCTAATGCGCAGCAGTCGCGGGTGAAAACGCTGGCGCACGGGCAGGGTTTCGGGCATGTTCCAAAGGATGAGCATGGAGCCGCCGGCCAGCACCGAGGAGGCGTAAAACAGAGCATTGATGCCCCACGCCTGCGCCAGCCAACTCCCCAGCGGCGGAGAAGCCGAAACGCCGATGCTGAAACAAATCCCGAGAATGCCCATGGCCTCGCCGCGCCGGTGCATCGGTACAATATCAGCCACATAGGCTGAGGAACCGGTGGGTTTGAACCCCGTGGAAAAGCCATGAAAAAAGCGCAGGATCAAAAAGCCGCTCACACTGGCGAGCAGCGGGTACAAGACGCCGCAGACCACACAGGCAATCACACCGATGTACATGACCGGGATGCGGCCGATGGAATCGGCCAGTTTGCCGCTGAAAGGCCTGGACAAGCCGGCGGTGAGCGTAAACAGGGCAATGATCAGGCCTTTGTGCTCACCCCCGCCGAGACTGGTGAGGTAGGCCGGCAGTTCAGGGATCATCATGTTAAAACTGCCGGCAAACAGGGCATGCGACAGGCAGAGCAACAGGAAAGCGGGGGTGTAAAGCGGGGCGTCGGCGGAAACACCGGGGTGCTGGGAGGAAAGCATGGGCAAAGATAAAAACGCCGCCCTGGCGCTGTATGGCATTGACAAATTTTATGGGCCCCGAAATGGATGGCGAAAAAAATATACATTCGCCAACTCAAACATTACCCTTTTCAGCCAAATGTACTCGTCGCACCCTGCCACATACCGCCTTTGCCTGGTTTTTGTGTTGCTGACATTGGTCCGCCTGCTGCTGCCCGCTCAGGGCCGGGCGACCGGCTTGTTGTTTGATGATGCAGGCTATCTGCAACTGCCCGAAGTAGCCCTGTTCAATGGCAGCAAAGCCGATGAACTTCCTTTCAAAGTCGATTTAAGTCCTTATTGTCCCAAAGCCGGCGACCAGGGCGACATTGCCTCTTGTGTCGGTTGGGCCAGCGGCTATGGCGCCCTCAGCATTCTGTTGGCCAAACAGGCGAACACCACCGATTCGACAGCCCTTCAGGAAATCGCGCAATCTGCCTTGTTTGTGTACAATCAAATCAAGACCACGGATTGCGCCGGTGGTGCACTGCTGGACAAAGCGGGCGTTTTTTTGCAAAACACCGGCAACATACCGGCCCGGGAATTTGATTCAAACAACGAGGATTGCCTGAAAATGCCGGACACGGCTCAGCTCCGGCGTGCCGCCCAACACCGTATCCGCGACGCCGTTCGCTTGTTTTCGCCGGAAACACCCTGGTATGAAAAAGCGCTCAAGATCAAACAAAGCCTGGCCGCCGGGAAACCCGTCGTCGCCGGCCTGGAAGTGACCGAAGGCTTTTTACAACTCCGGGACCAGTCCGAATACTGGGACATCCGTCATTTGCCGGCCCCGGCCGGCGGGCACGCCCTGGTGGTGGTGGGCTACAGCGAAGCCCGGCGAGCCTTCCGGGTGTTGAACAGTTGGGGGCAAGACTGGGGGAAAAACGGATATTGCTGGATCAAATACGAAGATTTTGGGCAGCAGTGCAAATACGGCATTCAGTTCGTGCCGGAAGACGTTCAAACTACAGCCAGCCGAACCCGGCTACAGGGGCGCTTCGTATTCCGCACGCCCGAAACCACAGACCAGGATTCCTTGTATTTCCAGTCGGCCGCCGTGGTGAAAAAGGGCAATTATTATGAAACCCAAAAAACGGATTGGAGCATTGGGCAACTGTATCAACTGGTGGTGTCGGACATGGTCAAGGACCGCTACGTGTATGTGTTCAGCATCGATCCGGTCAAAAAAGCGCAACTGCATTTTCCGCAAAGCGGAAAAGTCATCACCACCAGCGGCACAGACCCCAAGCCTACGGCGGCTCAGCGCTCGGAACTCGTGCCCGATAGCAAGCTGGAACTGGTCATTCCCGAGCCACTGATCCTTGCCGATGGCAGCCTGGATGAACAAGGCCTGGTGAAAGCCCAAGCGGGCGCCGACCAACTCTATATCCTCTACAGCCTGCGCCGCATCGACGCGCAGGACCTCGAAAACCGAATTCGGGCCATGCTGCTCGACGATATTTCCCTGGGCTTTTTGCAACGCTTCGAAGCCGCGTTCCGAGACCTGCTGATCCCCTGGGCTGATATCCGCTACGACCAGGCCGACATGCATTTTACTGCGGATTCGGACAAGGGGTATGTGGTACCGATTGTGTTGCGGATACCCGGGCTTTGAGCGACGGACATAATTTATTCTATAATTTCAAATAATACATCTACCCCGCTTATGAAGCAAATAGCCTTCTTTTTTGCCCTGGCCATCGCCGGCCTGTTCGTGTATTGCGGCCCTAAACCCGACAACCCCTGCGACCCCTCCATCGCCGCCAACCTGCCCGCCGTGGCCATCGATTCGGTGTACCGCAGCGGCGACCAGATCATCATCAGCGGCAACGTCCTCCAGGTTGGCCAGGACGATGCCGGCCTCTCCGCCCACGGCGTTGTGTGGTCGCAAAACCTTACGCCCTCGCTGCAAAATGGCACCCCCAAAAACCTGGGCACGACTACTGCCACCGGGCGCTTCACCGTCACGCTCGACTCCCTGCCGCCCGGCGACTACCAGTTTCGCAGCTACGCCACCAACTGTACCGGCACGCAGTACAGCAGTCAGGTCAAAAACCTGTTGGTAACCCTGCAAGGCAAACCGTTTGTGCAGGTCAACGACCATTATCTCATTTCCGCTACGGGCAACGACGGCATCATCAACCCCGGCGACTTGGTACAATACGGCTTTACGCTGCAAAACGTGGGCACACTCAAAGCCACGGCCATTGCCGCTACTTTGTACACTGCCGCCGCTCCATTTATCAACGGCTTGGGCCCTGCGTCTTTCAATATCGGCGCGCTAAATCCCAACGGCGCCATTTCGGGGCCGCAAACACTTGCGTTTACCGTTGCGGCAAACACCCCGGCGGGCAGCTACTGCCTGAGCCTCGATATCGACGCCGATGGCGAAATGCGCACGGACACGATGTGTTTTGAGGTGGTGCAGAAAATTGTGGCCGACTTTGCCATTCAAAACGACGGCTGCAAAGCCCCTTGTACCACCTCTTTCAGCAATACTTCGCAGGGGGCGGTATCGTATGTATGGAATTTTGGAGATGGAGGCAGCTCCACGACTGCCAATCCGAGCCATTTGTATAAGAAATTCGGACAGTTTCCGGTCCAACTGATCGCTACCGGGTTGAACAACATCAAAGACACCATTACCAAAACGGTGACGATTGCGCCCCGAACGTTTGCCACGTCGATTGTAAAGCCAGGGTGGATAGGCATTTTTGTAAATACCATTTTTGAACAAGCCAATGGCGAATATTTAATGGCACTCAAAATTTACGGGTTCAGCAATTATAGTTTTCCTGGGCTCATGCCGGTAGATCCGGACGGCGTCGTCAACTACGACCAATTCATACAGGCTGGTGGAGCCCGCATCAAAAAGATAGATGATGAAAGCTTCCTCTATTGCTCCACGGATTACCCGTTTGATCCACAGCCCCCAACGGCTACTATTGGAAAGGTCAACATCAAATCTCCCGGGAGCGCTATCGAAATAAGCAAGTTTAATTTCGAAGTACGGGACATTGCTGTGGTGGGAAACAAAGTATACTATGCCGGCATTGACAACTGCCAATGGTCCCCCCCGCCCTTATTCTCCCGGTTTTACCGGATAGACAATTTGTTCCAAACCTCGGATAGTGTGCAAATAATAACTAACCCGTTGTTTTGTGATCCAAACTGCTCCTGCACTGGCGAAATTCCTGCCGAATTTGTTGTCATCGGGCAAAATCTGTTCTTTATCAGTCCGTATGGCCTAACCCGTAAAGCGCCCAACGAATCGCTGCTGAAGTTGCGAAATATAAATCTCGGCTCCAGCGCCGATCACCTGATCTCGACCAGCGATGGGCATTTGGTGTGTTACAACACCGATACCGGCCTTGTTTTTAAAATGGATATAAACGGGTCGCTGAAATGGGAGAAAGATTTTGCCCAAGCATTTACCTGTATCGCCGCTAAAAGCAACGGCAACCTGATTGCGGTAGACGCCAATAATCTATATGAAATCAACAGCACGACAGGGCAAATCAACTGGACCAAGGCCCTCCCCTGGATGGAAAGCACAGAAAGCCCAGTTGTATTTGAAACCTCGGATGGCGGGTTGCTGATCGCCGGCAATGCAAATTTTTTCACGCACGTGAACATCCTGAAAACAGACGACAACGGCAATTTGTAGTTGTAACAGGTTTAGGCCCAGCAGCGCTAAACCAGCGACGGTGGGCTCATTTTGACCGGCAATACTCAAGCCACTCGTATTTTTCTAATGAAAACCGACCACGAAGGCAATGTCCAATAAGTTCCTCCACCCTACCCTGCCCTGCTTGTGCGCACTGGCCTTGTCGATCGCCTGGACCAACCTGGGCTTCGCCCAAAAATTCAAAAGCATCGGCGAAGACCAGGAAGTGCGCACCGTGACGCTCAAACTTCGAAAACCCGTCACCCTGAGCTGGATACTGCCGGCCAGCAGCTCGCCGGCCTACGAGAAAAACACCACGTTTAGCATCTCGGTCCGGCTCGAATCGCCGTACAAACCCCGGGAAAATGATTTTGTCGTGTACGTGGATGGCAAGGTCTACGCCGGCAAACTGGACCAGGCCAGCCTCAGCACCAAAAACAACACCGTCCTGTTTACCCGCGAAATCGAGCAGCCCCCGGGCAAAAAAGAAACCAAAGTGGAAGTGGTGTACACCGCCCCGAACGGCGAACCTTACCGCCCGCCTGCCATGCTGGTCCAGCACGATTTCAGCCTCAAAAAAGCCACCCTCCGGATGCTGTTCGTCGGGGTGAGCGACTACAACGCCGACAGCGAACTGCCAGACCTCCGCTTTGCCGAAAAAGATGCGGAAACCATTTTTCATATTTTTCGCAACCAAAATGGCCTGTTCGGCAAAATCGACTCCACCCTGCTCATCGGCCCCCGCGCCAGCTCCGGCAACCTGATCGCCGCCGTGAACGCCATCCGCCAACTGTCGCAAGACGGCGAAGTAAAACCCGAAGACGTGCTGATCCTCTACATTTCTTCGCACGGCACCCTGCTCGACGACGGCGATTTCCGCATCGCGACCTTCGATTACCGCGCCCTGGCCAAAGAGCGTACCACCGTCTCCATGCGGCGGGAAGTGCTGTACCCGCTCCGGGAAGTCAATTGCAAGAAGATTATTTTTCTCGATGCCTGCTTCAGCGGCAAAGCCAGCAGTGGCGGCAAAACGGGCGAAGGCGACCTGTCGAAAGCCATTGCCGACATCCTGAACGCCGCACCCGGCTTCACCACCATTGCCTCCAGCAGCGCCACCCAGCAATCCTGGGAACTCGACCGCTACGGACACGGCTCCTTTTCCCAAGCCATGATCGAAGCCCTTTCGGAAAAGGCGAACCGCAACGACGACGACATCATCAACCTCGACGAAGTGTTTGCCTATGTCGCCAAACGTGTGCCCGAATTGAACAAAGCCGAAGGAAAACCCGAGCAAACGCCCACCCGCACCGACAACGAACTGGGCGGCATGCCCATCTTTGCTATTCCTAAGAAAAAAAATGACTAAGCCGCCATGCGTTATGTATTGACCTGCCTAATCTGTTACTGCCTTCAACCCGGTTTTGCGCAGCAAGACTTTGTCACCACGATGAAAGTCGAGCCCGTGGAGGACCGGATCGTCATCGAGTATGACCTGAAAAAACTAAACCTGCCCAACTACTACTACACCGTCGACCTGCAAGTATCCGAAGAAGGCAAGTTGATTTTCCCATCCGCAGACTTGCTTCGGGGGGACGTCAGTGGTTCGGAAAAGAAAAAAATCGTACCCGGCGACAACCTGAAAAAAATATACTGGGAGCCCCTGCGCGAGCCCAACCTCCAGGAACTCCGGGGCGAGGTATCGTTTCGCCTGATCGTGCACTTGTACGCGCCGGTTTTCGGCGGACCGGAAAGCGCCCTGAGTTCCATCCTGGTGCCGGGCCTGGGACAATACAAGGTGCAGAAGAAAAAAGGGCCTTATTTTCTGATAACGGCCGCCGCCTACGGCCTGGTCGGCACTGGCATCGCGAAAAAAATCCAGTCGAACAATACCTACAGCGACTACCTGGCCGCCAGCACCCCCAATGATATTGCCAGTTTGAAGGACGCGTACCAGAGCCAGAAAAGAATTGGCACCGCCCTGCTTGCGGGTGGAGCGGTCGTTTGGCTGGCTGATGTCGCCTGGGTACTGCTCCAGGGCATGCGCAACAAAAATGCGTACCAGGATATTCGAAAAAGC
>JADLDL010000056.1 GCA_020846655.1 Saprospiraceae bacterium
ATTTCGAAACAAGTCACGGTAAAAGGCCTGCCAACCGCCAATTTCACCTATTCCTACGACGGCCTGACGTACACGTTTGTCAGCACCTCTACCGGCGCCACGGAGTATACCTGGAATTTTGGCGACAGCCAGACCAGCAACGAGCAAGACCCCGTGCACACGTACAACGAAGCCGGGATTTATACCGTAACCCTGATCGCACAAAACGAGTGCGGCACCGCCACCAAAACGGCTACCATCAATACCGTGCCGACAGCTAATTTTTCTGCCAGTCCGACGGTGGGTTGTGCCTCCTTCGTGGTACCCTTTACCAACGAATCCTCCAACAACGCGGCCTCCTACCTCTGGAGTTTCCCAGGAGGGCAGCCGGCCAATTCCAACCTGACCAATCCGGTAGTGGTGTACAACACCAGCGGCACCTACACCGTGACGCTGACGGCCTTTAACACGGCCGGCTCCAGCACCTATTCTGCTATCAGTTATATCACGGTGCAAATTTTGCCTTCGGCAAATTACACCTATGCGGTAGCCGGGCAAACCGTGACATTTACCAACGGGACGGTGGGCACCGGCGCCACCTATTTGTGGAATTTTGGTGATGGCAATACCAGTACCGTGGCCAACCCGACACACACCTATGCTACTGGCGGCGCCTATACCGTCACGCTCACGGCAACCAATGCCTGCGGCAGCACCACCAGCACCCAAACGGTAGCCCTGATTGCCCCTCCGACAGCCAGTTTCAATGCCAGCACCACCAGCGGTTGCGGCCCGCTGACCGTACAGTTTGCCAGCACCTCTGCCGGAAACCCCACTACCTATGCCTGGGCATTTCCGGGCGGCGATCCCGCTACAGCCTCGACAGCCAATCCCCTAGTCGTGTACAACACTCCGGGTACCTACACCGTATCGCTTACGGTGACCAATGCCGTGGGCAGCAATACGGCGACTCAAACCAACTACATCACCGTTGTGCCGCCCCCGACAGCCGGGTTTACGGCAGCCACCAACGGATCGACGGTTACGTTTTCCAACACTTCTGCCAATGCCAGCGGCTACAGTTGGAATTTTGGAGACGGCAACACCAGCACCGAACAAAATCCGGAACACAACTACAGCGCCGATGGCAACTATACGGTGACGCTTACGGCAACCGGCCTGTGCGGCACACACACCAGCACACAAACGGTTGTTATCCTGACGCCGCCGACAGCAGGGTTTACGGCTACGCCGACCAGCGGCTGCGGCCCCTTGACCGTCCAGTTTACCAATGCATCCTCGGCCAATGCCGTTTCGTATGCCTGGAGTTTTCCGGGCGGCAGCCCGGGCAGTTCCACCCTGCAAAACCCATCGGTGGTGTACAGCGCTCCCGGCACGTATTCGGTAAGCCTGGTGGTAAGCAATGGCGCCGGCAGCAATACTGCCACACAAGCCAGTTTGGTTACCGTCAATCCGGATCCGACTGCCGGATTCAGCAGTTCGATCAATGGCGCTGCGGTTTCGTTTACCAACGCTTCAGCCAACGCAGTATCGTACGCCTGGAATTTTGGCGATAACACCAGCAGCACGGAGTCCAATCCGACGCATACCTATGGCGCCGACGGTACCTACACCGTAACCCTCACGGCCAGCAACCCCTGCGGTTCCGCTACGTTTACCCAAACAGTAGTGATCGTAACGCCCCCGAGCGCCGGGTTTACGGCTTCGCCAAGCAGCGGGTGTGGGCCATTGACTGTGCAGTTTACCAATGCATCGTCGGCCAATGCCGTTTCGTACGCCTGGGACTTGCCCGGCGCAACGCCGAATACGTCCACGGCGCCCAACCCTTCGGTAGTGTACAGCGCTCCCGGCACCTACACCGTCACCCTCGTGGTGAGCAATGCCGCCGGCAGCGCCACTTCTACCCAAAGCAATTTGATTTCGGTATCGGCCGCCCCTGTCGCCGGGTTTACCAGTACTTCGGCTGGTGCAACCGCCAGTTTCACCAACAGCTCCACCAACGCCGCTACCTACAGTTGGAATTTTGGCGACGGCAATACCAGCGCAGCGCAAAACCCGCAACATACCTATGGCGCAGACGGCAGCTACACCGTGACACTAACGGCCAGTGGGCCTTGCGGCACCAGCACCTCCAGCCAAACCATCACCATTGCTACTCCGCCGACGCCGGGATTCACCGCATCGGCTACCAGTGGCTGCGGGCCTTTCAGCGTTCAGTTTACCAATACCTCGTCTGCGAACGCCAGCACCTACAACTGGTCCTTCCCTGGCGGCACACCAGCCTCCTCCACTGCTGCGAACCCGCTCGTCACGTACGATGTGCCCGGCTCGTATACCGTTGTACTGACTGCCGGCAATGCTGCGGGCAGCAATACCAGTACACAAACCAACCTGATCACGGTAAATCCGGATCCCGGGGCTGGGTTTACCAGCACTACCGCCGGGGCTACGGCCACCTTTACCAATACCTCCAGCAACGCTACTTCCTACAACTGGGATTTCGGCGACGGCTCCAGCAGTATTCTGGCCAATCCGGTACACACCTACACCGCCGATGATACCTATACCGTTGTGCTGACAGCGACGAACCCCTGCGGCACCGCCACGTATACCCAAACGGTAGTCATTATCACCTCGCCCAATGCCGGCTTCACAGCCAATGCGACCAGTGGCTGCGGCCCGCTGACGGTGCAGTTCATTGACCTGTCGTCCGACAACACTACAGGATGGGAATGGAATTTCCCGGGTGGAACACCTGCCAGCTCAACAGACCAGAATCCGGTGGTGGTGTATGACGCTCCGGGGACTTATGATGTAAGTTTGCTGGCCTCTACGGCAGCGGGTACCAGCATGTTTACACAATCCAACTTTATTACCGTATTGCCGCTGCCCCTCGCCGGATTTACCAGCGAGGTTACAGGTCCTACGGCGGTGTTTGTCAACTCCTCGCTGAACGCTACTTCCTACCTCTGGGATTTTGGCGACGGCAGCACCAGCACCCAGGCCAACCCGACGCATACCTACACCAACGACGGTACCTTCACCGTAACCCTAACTGCTACCAACATTTGTGGCAGTGAAATCACAACCGGTTCTGTGACGGCCATTACGGCGCCGCTGGCCGGGTATACGCCCAGCCAGTCGTCCGGTTGCGGGCCTTTGACGGTTCAGTTTTCAAATCAGTCCAGCGCCAATTCAGCCAGTTTCGAATGGATGTTTGAAGGCGGCACACCGGGCACTTCCACGGAAGCGAATCCGAGCGTTACCTGGCCCCTGCCGGGCACGTATACCGTCACCCTGGTGGCCACCAACAGCGCCGGCACGAATTCCAGCAGCTCTACCATTACGGTGCTCGGCACGGCCGTAGCCGGATTCAACGCCCAGTTGGCTGGTTTGTCGGTGGTACTGACGAATACCTCCACCAACGCCACCGCATACCACTGGGATTTTGGCGACAACACCAGCAGCACCGAAGCCAACCCCACGCACAACTACGCCCTGCCCGGTTCTTACACGATTACCCTGCGGGCAGAAAATGCCTGCGGCACGACGGAAATCACGCAGACCATTGAGATCATTGGGGCAGCGCCCATCGCTGCATTTGGCGTAAACGAGCAGAAAGGCTGTGCGCCCTTTACAGTGCAGTACAACGACCTTTCGGCCGGTACCCCGACGGCTTGGCAGTGGAGTTTTCCGGGCGGCAACCCAGCCAGCGCCACGGTGCAAAACCCGAGCGTGACGTATAGCCAACCCGGTGTGTACTCCGCAACCCTGCAAGTGACCAACCCGTTTGGCACCAATGAGGTAACTCAACCGAATATCGTAGAGGTGCTGGACCTGCCCAGTTCCGGGTTCAGTTACCTGGCCGACCAAACCACGGTGAGTTTCACCAATACCTCGCAAAACGGTGATTTCTACAGTTGGAGTTTCGGCGACAACAGCAGCAGTTCCGAAGCCAATCCGGTACACACCTATAGTGCCCCCGGCACCTATACGGTGAGCCTGACCGTGGTAAATACCTGCGGCGCCAACACGCTGCAGCAAATGATCACGCTCATCTCGGGCACCGGCGATTTGGCCTGGCTGGAACAATTCCGCCTGTATCCCAATCCCAGTGCAGGCATTTTTACCGTAGAAATGCAGGGCGGAAGCCGTCGTGAACTCGAATTTTGGTTGTTTAACCCGCTGGGCGTATTGCTGGCGCGGGAAAAAGCCGACTTCAATACCGGCACGCTCCAACGCCAAATGGACTACAGCCATTTGCCGGCGGGTTTCTATACCTTGCAGATCCGCTCCGGCGACAGTATTTTGCCGGTAAAACTGGCCATTCAGCGCTAAGGGTAAAGCCATATTTCCACCATAAGCCACACCCGCAGGTTTTGCCGGTGTGGCTTATTTTTTCGGCGCAGCCGAAGGAACGTTAACAATATTAAAATCCGGGCGCCACCGCGCCTCGGGCGCCGATCCTGGCCTTACTTTTGTTGCCTACCTTTAAAAAAATAGCATGAAACGGACCTTGATCTGGACCAGCACCCTGATGTGCTTGTTGCTCGCCTTCTCGGCTGACGCTCAAAAAATGAAGATTGGCGACCCAACCAAAAACAGCGGAAAAGTCGAATTTGAACCCATGCAAATCGAAACCGGCGACATCCCGTTTGGCGTGCCGATTGAAAAGGCCTATGTGGTAAAAAACATAAGCGAGGATGATCTGGTTATTCTGGATGTAAAAAGTGGTTGCCATTGCACGGTGGTCGACTGGTCGAAAGAACCGATTCCGCCGGGCCAAAGCGGCAGCATCAAAATCACGTTTGATGCCTTGCGCGAAGGCGAATTTTATAAAGTCATTGCCATTACCACCAGTTTTGACCCCGAAACCAGCCTGGGGCTCTCTATGGTTGGCAAGGTGTTGCCCAAGCCGGCCGACAAACAATAGACTTGTTGCGGTGAACGCCCGCAGGCTCAGGGCTTCCAAACGGTTGGCGCCGGCACTGGCGCCAACCGTTTTTTTATTGGCCGTCCAATTTACGCCGGCAGAATACCTTTGCTTTTGTACTGAAAATTCTACTTTTGCGCCGCCCGGATGCCAAATATTTCTGTGCACGCCTGGAGCCAACTCAACATTTCTCTCAATACCATAACGAAAAAAGTATGGCAAAAAAACGAATTGCTATCAACGGCTTCGGCCGCATTGGTCGCCTCACTTTCCGCAACCTGCTCAAAAATGACAATGTAGAGGTAGTGGCCATCAACGACCTCACCGACAACCAGACTCTGGCGCACCTGCTCAAATACGATACGATGCACGGGCGGTTTGACGGAACCGTAACTGCCGACGACTCGTACCTGTATGTCAATGGCCAAAAAATTCTGGGTTCTGCCATCAAAAACCCTGCTGAAGCCCCCTGGAAAGATCTGGGTGTGGATGTCGTGCTGGAATGCACCGGTATTTTTCTGGACAAGGAAAAAGCCGGTCTCCACTTGCAGGCAGGCGCCAAACGCGTGATCCTGTCGGCCCCGCCGAAAGCAGATGACGTGCCTACGTTTGTGATCGGCGCCAACCACGAGCAAATCAAAGACACCGATTTGGTCATTTCCAACGCGTCCTGCACCACCAACTGCCTGGTGCCCTTGATCATGACACTCGACCGCGCCTTTGGTGTGGAACAGTTTTTCATGAACACCATCCACGCCTACACGTCTGACCAAAACCTGCAAGACGGCCCGCACCGCGACCTGCGCCGGGCTCGCGCTGCCGCGCAAAACATCGTGCCCACCAGCACCGGCGCCGCCAAAGCCGTGGTGCTTGTAGCGCCGCACCTCAAGGGCAAAATCGCCGCCCACTCCATGCGCGTACCCGTAGCCACCGGCTCCGTAACCGACGTAGTGGCCACGATCAAAACCGCCGCTACCGTGGAAGAAATCAACGCTGCGTTCAAAGCCGCCGCCGACAGCCACCTGAAAGGCATCCTCGAATACACGGAGGACCCGATCGTAAGCGGCGATATCGTGCGCAACACACACTCCTGCATCTTCGACTCGGGCCTTACCCAGGTGAACGGCAATACCTGCCGCATCGTGGGTTGGTACGACAACGAAGCCGGCTACTCGGCCCGTTTGGCCGACCTGGCCGCTATGGTATAACGTACAAAACAGGAGCCAGGCTTGCTTACCGCAGATGGCTCCTGTTTTCACACTCATTTCAAAACCAAACCAACTAGTTACCGCCATGAATCGCCGTGCTATCTGGGGCTCCGTTGCAGCCCTGCTCTTCATCCTGGGTTATTTTTTGAGCAATAGCCCTTCCGGAAAATTCACCGTGCTGGCCCTGGCCGCCGTGTTTGCCATCGCCGCCTTCCAGACCATCTGGAATTTTGACGGTTTCAAAAGCGCCTTCTCCATTTTTGACAAAGACACGTCCACACTTGGCCGCCGCCTCATGGGCTTTGGCAGCCTCATTCTCCCTTTTGTGATTGCTATGGGCATTTTCAGCGGCCGCGAAAGCGCTGCCGAACTGGCCGAAATGAAGCAAAAAGGCGTGATTACGGAAGCCGTGATTACCGATGGCTGGTCTACCAAACGCCGCCGCAGTGGCACCTCCTACACCCTCAAACTGAAATTCAAAGACCAGGCCGGCGCCGATCAGGAAGTGGAAGAAGGCGTGGATAGCCACGAGTTTGAAATGGTTTCCATTGGCATGCCTGTTCAGATTATTTATGTGCCGGGCAACCTGGACCTGCTCGATGTATTGTTGAGCGAGGAAGCAAAAGCCAAGTATGGCAAATAAGTTTTACACACATTATGACGATCAATTTTAAAGATAAAAAAGCGCTTGTCCGGGTGGATTTTAACGTCCCCCTGGACAAGGCTTTTAACATCACCGACGATACCCGCATCCGCGAGGCCGTCCCCACCATCCGCCAGATCCTGGATGCAGGCGGTTCGGCGATCCTGATGTCGCACCTCGGCCGGCCTTTGGCCAAACTGAATGCAGACGGCAGTGTCGACCGCCAAAAATTCACCCTTGAACACCTGGTCAAACACCTCCGCAAAAAACTCAAAGCCCGGGTGCATTTTGCCGACGATTGTGTAGGCAAATCAGCCGTAAAAAAAGCCGCGGCCCTCAAGCCCGGCGAAGTCCTGCTGCTGGAAAACACCCGTTTCTACCCCGAAGAGGAAAGTGGAAACGCAGAATTTGCCCAAAAACTGGCTGCACTCGGCGACGTATACGTCAACGATGCCTTTGGCACCGCGCACCGCGCACATGCCAGCACGACCATTGTGGCCAATTATTTCGATGCCAACCACAAGTGTTTTGGCTTGCTGATGGACCGCGAAATTGCCAACGCCACCCGGGTCATGAAAAACCCCGCCAAGCCGGTTACCTGTGTGGTCGGCGGCGCCAAAGTGAGCGACAAGATCATCCTGCTCGAACGTTTCCTGGATTTTGCCGACAACATCATCATTGGCGGCGCCATGGCTTACACGTTTATGCTGGCCAAAAAAGGCGCTGTCGGCAACTCGCTGGTAGAGCCGGATCGCGTGAAAGCGGCTAAAGAATTTATGAAAAAAGCCAAAGCCGCCGGTGTCAAAGTATTGTTGCCCAAAGACTCGGTCTGTGGCGACAAATTTGCCGCCGACGCCGCCGTACAGATTTGCCTCAGCCACCAGATTCCGGACGGCTGGATGGGCATGGACATTGGCCCCTCCGCCATCAAATCGTTCGGCAAGGTGGTGCGCCAAAGCCAGACCATCATTTGGAACGGCCCGATGGGCGTGTTTGAAATGCCGTCGTTTGCCGAAGGCACCAAATCGATCGCCAAGGCAGTGGCCCGCGCCACAAGCAAAGGCGCCTTTTCTATGGTCGGCGGCGGCGACTCAGTAGCCGCAGTCAACCAGATGAAACTGGCTAAAAAAGTAAGTTTCGTGTCTACCGGCGGTGGCGCCATGCTGGAATTTTTGGAAGGCAAAGAACTGCCGGGCATCAAAGCCATTACAGCCTAAAAACCGCTCACCAGGTCAGAAACGCCAGCCGCTGGGTTTCAGTGCTGGTATGCATCAGCACCTGGTAGGCGCCCGGGGGCAAGTCAAATAGCCCCTGAAAGACTACCGAAGAAATCTGGTTTTTGTGAAACATCGGATCTTTCGGTAAACCAAGCGACTCGCCCAGCGCATTGCGCAGTTCGAAGCGAACAGTGGCGGGAATATCGTTGGCAAACAGTAAAAACGACAACGTTCCAGCCTCGCGCTGGAAGGAGAAAAAACCATTGCGGGCATTGTTGGGGACATCACCTACCCGGTAGCCGCCCAACGACAACCAGGCTGCCGCCATATTCGGCAAACCGTAGCCCCGCAAAGAATCCGGGCCATCGGCCTGGTCTGCACTCGAAAAAACGGCTTCCAGTATCTCGGAAGCCGTTTTTTCCGGGTACGCGCTCCAAAGGCTGGCCAGCGCGCCGCTCAACATCGGCGCCGCCAGCGAAGTGCCGCTGGACAATCCCAGTTCCGTACCCGTATTGCCCGCCACCACCACCTGATCGCCCGGTGCCACCAGGTCGGGCTTGATGCGCCCGTCGGCAGTCGGACCATGCGAACTGAAAGTCGCGTGTTTCGCCTCGGAATCTACCGCCCCCACAGCAAGCACCCCGGCTGCATCGGCCGGCACACCCAGGTACCGCCAGGGCTCGTCGCCCGAATTGCCTGCGCTGTTGCAAATGATCATGCCTTTGCTGGCCGCAATCGTTGCCCCCCGCGAAGCGATAGTCGTCCGTCCGTCCAATTGCGCAAAGTGGTGGCTCAACGTCGTGTCGTTGAAACTCGTGTAGCCCAGGGAAGCGTTGATAATGTCGGCTCCGACGCTGTCGGCCCATTCGGCACCGGCAATCCAGTTGCATTCTTCCACTGGAAATTCGCCGCCGGTATCTTCCGTTTTCAGCAACAAATACGTGGCCTCCGGGGCTGTACCGATGAAAAAGCCCGGCAAATTTGCGGCCATTACCGACAACACCGAAGTACCGTGCATGGCACTTTCAAAAACGGCGCCATCCCGTTCCACAAAATCATGCCCCTGAAACAAGCGGTGGTGCACCGCAACGCTGTCGAAAAACGGCAGGGTATCCACGTTGACAAATCCGCCGTCCATCACCGCCACCCAAATACCGGCGCCCCGGTGCCCGGCGGCGTAGAGCGGCGGCACACCCAGGAGATTGTTTTGCAGACCGGCATAGCCAAACAAACTACTCCCGTCGCCGGCGGCAGGCTGTTCGGCGAGCGGCACCCGTTTTTTCGGCGGGCGGTTGGGCGGATTTTTGATGCGAATGTCGCGGCCCACGTATTCTACTTTTTTGACGAAGGGCAACTGGCGCAGTCGTTGCGCAGCCGCCGAATCGGCCACCACCGTAGCGGCATTCAGCCAGCGGGAGGTGTGGTGCAATTGAACGCCCTGGTCTTTCAGGGCCCGGACGTAAGCCGGGTTGACCGGCAGGTCATTTTCTACTGTTGCGATACCGGCTCGTGCGCGCCGTTCGAGCGAACGGGCGGATAAAAATTCGGCTGGCCGGCAAGTGCAAAACGGAGAGTCGTTTTTATCGGTAAAGTCTACCCACCATTTTCCAAGGATTGGTTTGGCTTGGGCACAAAGGCCAAGGGAGCCTAGCAGGAAGAGAAACAGGGATACATACGTTTTCATGTCGCAAAGGTAGGTGCCCAAGAAAGTTTTCCACATGCATAATCCAGCGGGTTAACAAACCGTATTTTTCGTACCTTCGCGCGCCGGTTTCAGGGATTTTTTTCTGTAAAAATACCCACTGTTGAACCACTGTTGCCGCACGGCAAACCGGCACCCTGGCCCCCGGATGGGATGGGCAGGAACCTTGTAACAAGTAAATTCTGAGAATGGAGTCGAGGATTGTTTCCATTAACATTGAAGATGAACTAAAAACCGCGTACATCGACTATTCGATGTCCGTGATTGTAAGCCGGGCACTTCCCGATGTTCGGGATGGCCTGAAGCCGGTACACCGCCGGGTGTTGTTCGGCATGCTGGATTTGGGTGTTTCCTACAACAAACCGTACAAAAAATCGGCCCGTATTGTCGGGGAGGTGTTGGGCAAATACCACCCGCACGGCGATGCATCGGTGTACGATACCATGGTGCGTATGGCACAGGAATGGAGCCTGCGGTATCCCCTGGTCGACGGCCAGGGCAACTTTGGCTCGATGGACGGCGACAGTCCCGCTGCCATGCGATACACCGAAGCGCGGCTGCGGCGCGTGGCCGATGAAATGTTGGGCGACATCGACAAGGACACCGTTGATTTTCAACTGAATTTCGACGATTCGCTCGAAGAGCCTACCGTTTTGCCCAGCAAACTGCCCAATCTGCTGGTGAATGGCGCCAGCGGTATTGCCGTGGGTATGGCTACCAACATGATGCCCCACAACCTCGGCGAGGTCTGCGCGGCCATCATCGCAGCCATCGACAAACCGGAAATCGACGTGGAGGAACTCATGGAGCACGTTTTGGCGCCGGACTTCCCTACCGGGGGCATTATTTATGGCCTCACCGGCGTAAAAGAAGGCTTCCGGACCGGGCGCGGGCGTGTTGTCGTGCGGTCCAAAACCGAAATCGAAACCGATGATCGGGGCCGCGAAGCCATCATCGTAACGGAAATACCCTACCAGGTCAACAAGGCTATGCTGATCACCAAGATCGCCGACCTGGTGAATGAGAAAAAAGTACTTGGCATTTCGGACGTGCGCGACGAGACGAACCGCGAAGGCGTACGTATCGTCATCGAGATCAAACGCGATGCCGCAGCCAATGTTATCCTGAGCCAGTTGTTCAAACTGACGCCGCTGCAAACCAGTTACGGCATCAACAACATTGCCCTGGTCAACGGCCGGCCCCGCCTGCTCAACCTCAAGGACCTGATCGACGAGTTCATCAAGTTCCGACTGGATGTCATCGTGCGCCGAACCAAGTTCGAACTGCGCAAGGCCGAAGAGCGGGCCCACATCCTCGAAGGTTTGCTCATCGCCCTGGATCACCTGGACGAAGTGATTGCGCTCATCCGCGCCTCGAAGGATGCCGAAGAAGCCCGGGTGGGTTTGATGGAGCGTTTTGGCCTTTCCGAACTCCAGTCGAGGGCCATTTTGGCCATGCGCCTGCAACAACTCACCGGCCTGGAGCGCGACAAGGTGCGCGCCGAATACGATGAATTGCAACGCCGCATTGCTGAATACAAAGCGATTTTGGCCGATGAAATGCTGCAGCGCGATATTATCAAAACGGAACTGACCGATATCGTCAGCCGCTACAACGATCCCCGCCGTACCGCCATCGAAATCGACGAAGCCGATATCAGCATCGAAGACCTGATCGAAGACGAGGAAGTGGTCGTTACCATCAGCCATGCCGGCTACATCAAGCGCACACCGGCTACCGAATACCGGGCGCAAGGCCGGGGCGGTCGGGGCGCGCAGGGCGTTCGTACCCGTGGCGAGGATTTTGTGGAACATATGTTTGTGGCCACCAACCACCAGTCGCTGCTGCTCTTCACCGAGAGCGGGCGTTGTTTCTGGCTGAAAGTGTATGAAATTCCGGAGGGCGCCAAGGCGACTGCCGGGCGGGTGATTCAAAACCTCCTGAATATCCCGAAGGAAGACAAGGTCCGCGCCTTTATTCTGGTTAAAAACCTGAACGAAGAGGAGTTTATCAACAACCACTACATCATCTTCTGCACCAAAAAAGGTCAGATCAAAAAGACCCTGCTGGAGGCGTATTCGCGCCCGCGGCAAGGCGGGATTAACGCCATCGAGATCAACGAAGGTGATGCCCTGATCGAAGCCAAACTCACCAACGGCGGCAATGAAATCATCCTGGCGGTGCGTTCCGGCCGGGCTATTCGATTCAATGAAAAAGACGTGCGCCCGATGGGACGGACGGCCGCCGGAGTACGCGGCATGCAGGTTGGTACCGATGCCGTGGTCGGAATGGTCTGTGTAGATCCAAACGATCCGGACGCTACAGTGCTGGTGATTTCGGAAAAAGGCATGGGCAAACGCACGGCGCTCGAAGACTACCCCACCCAAGGGCGTGGCGGCAAAGGCGTAAAAACCATGCAGGTCACCAACAAAACCGGTCAATTGGTCGCCATCAAACGCGTAACCGATGCCGACGACCTGATGGTGACCACTACCAGCGGCATCACCATCCGGACCGGAGCGGCTGATATGCGGGTGATGGGCCGCGCCACCCAGGGTGTCAAAGTGATCCGCCTGGAAGAACACGATGAAATTGCAGACGTGACGGTAGTAGCCACCGTGATTGAGGAGGAGAAAGAAGTGTCGAATGAGGAGTAAGAAAGAAGTGTCATTAACCTTCCATTTGAAATCTTTTCTACATTCTTGCGTCTAAAGTGCGCTTTTTAAAACTGATAAAATTGTTTACACGATGAAAAAATCGCTCATTGTTCTTTTTGGCTTCCTCATGACGGCTTCCCTGGTAAGCGCTCAGGAAGACGGCAGCAAACTGGCTAAACAAGCCGGCAGAGCACTGACCAGTTATAATATTGACCCTTCCAACAACGCCCCCAAACTCGACGAGGCCAAAGCCAAAATCGAACAAGCCCTGGGCTTTGCCGACGTACAAGCCAACTCCAGCGCCTGGATTTCAAAAGGCGACATTTACAATACCTTGCTCCAGCGCGATATGGCAAAGCGTTTTGTGGATAAAGACGCTCCCCTTTCTGGCGACAACGACGCCCTTGTGGCTGCCGAAGCCTACATAAAAGGCTACGAGTTGACAACCAAAAAATATGAAAAAACCGATGCGCTCAAAGGCCTGACGGAAACGCAGGGCCACCTGATCAACATCGGCGTGACCAAATATGAAGCCGGCGAATTTGAAAAGGCGTATAACTCCTTCAACGCCAGCCTGAAAAGCCACGAACTCTTGTCAGCCAACGGCCAAAAAAGCCTGCTGGACGATCCGGAGCAACTCTCCAACCAGATGTACATCACCGCTTTGGCGGCTCAACTAGCCAAACGCAACACCGAAGCCATAGCGCTCTACGAAGCCATGTACACAAAAGGCACCGACAAACCCGCCGTGTACGAAGGGCTGTACAATTGCAAACTGGAAGCCCAGGATGTTGCCGGCGCCAAAAAAATTCTGGAAGAAGGCCGCAAGAAGTTTCCGAAAGACTCGGGCCTGCTGTTTGCTGAAATCAACACCTACCTGAAGGAAGGAAAACTGGACGATCTCGTCAGTCGCCTGAAACAAGCCATCGAGCAGGAGCCGGACAACACCAGCCTCTACGTAACGCTCGGTAACGTGTACGACAACCTGTACCAGCGCGAGATCCAGGCCAAAAACGACGCCAAAGCCAAGGAAAATTTCGACTTCGCCAAACAATACTATGAAGGCGCAGTGTCCAAAGACCCGAAAAACGCTGACGCAGCATACTCCCTGGGCGCTTTGTACTACAACAAAGCCGCTATTCGCACCCAGGAACTGAATGCCCTGCCACAAAACGATTTTTCGCCAGCAGCCATGAAAAAATACGAACAACTGAACGGCGAAGTCATGGCCCTGTTCGATCAGGCGCTCCCCTATTTCCAAAAGGCTGAAAGCCTCAACCCGGATGAAATGAATACCCTGATCGCCTTGTCAGAAATTTTTGCCCGGAAAGACGACCTGGAAAAAGCCGGCGAATTCAAAAAACGCCTGGAAATACTGAAAGGCGGTGGCAAAAACGCCACGCCGTATTTCAAAAACTAAGCAGCCTCTGGTTTATCCAGCCCGCAGCGCCACCCCAGTCCACTGGTGTGGCGCTGCTTTTTTACAGCAAATCCCAGATCAATTTGAGGCCCAGCCCCAGGAAAATCAGGGCCACAAAACGGTTCACCACCTTGGCCACCAGCTCCGAACGCCGGGTCATTTCCTGCGCCAGCCAGGCATACAAGGCCAGCGCGATGAACGTACCGATGGTGACGCCTGCGGCAAAAAAAAGGGTATACAACAAGCCCTCTTGCCACCAGCCATTCACCCGCAACCAGCCGGCATAGGCTACCCAGTAGGGTATGGCCAATAAATTAAATACACTGATCACCACACCCCGGGCAACCTGCCGGAACATCGACACCGGCAGCAACACCTCCGGCGCCCGGGGCGCCTTGGCAAAAAACCACAGGTACAACGCCAGCCCCAGAAAAATCGGAATCGCCACTACCTGAAACGCCGTTGCCGCCACCGGGTGCGCCAAAAACCAATCGGCAAACGCCACGGCGCCCCAAGCCTGGAAAATCTCG
>JADLDL010000057.1 GCA_020846655.1 Saprospiraceae bacterium
AGGTGTCGCGTTTGAACCGGTGCGCCGCCTGTACTTTGCCGGCGAGCACACCAGTACCGAGTACTGGGGCTTTATGAACGGCGCTGCCGAAACCGGCCGCCGGGTGGCGGAAAAGGTTTTGAAAAAAATGCGCGTCCGGTAAGTTAGGTCCAAGCGGGCCTGCCACTGGCTGGCAAAAAATCGGGCGTATGGCAAAAGTCAAACGAAAAATGCCCACATTAGCCTGTCAAATTGAAAACACCTGTTATGCGCCGTTTGTCCTTCGTTGCTTCGCCCCTTGCCTTTTTGTTCCTTTTCCTGTGTTGCTCGTATCGGTCCCTGGCGGCGGCGCCGCAGGAGGTCCGGGTGGGCGTTTACCTGATGAACCTGTACGATTTGAACATGGACGAGCACTCGTTTTATGCCGATTTCTACGTCTGGTTCAAGTGGAAGGGAAAGATCGACCCGACCAATATTGAATTTGTCAATTCTATCGAAAAATGGAGCATCGCTTCGGCGCCTTCGGGTGATGGCTCGGACAGCCTGCTCAAAGACGGCACGCGCTACCGGATTTTTCGCGTGGAGGGGCGTTTTTTTCACTCGTTCCGGCTGAGCAATTTTCCGCTCGACGAACATTCGCTGGACATTCAGATTGAAAACCCGGAGCATGCCGCCGATTCGCTGGTGTATTTGCCCGATACCAGCGGCGCGGCGATCCGCGGCAGCCTGCAACTGGTGGGCTGGGAAAGCAAAGGCTGCCAACTGGTGTCGTCTGTTCACGACTACCGCAGCAACTTCGGCAACTCGTTGGAAAATGCCCAGCGCTACAGCAACCTGAGCTACACCATCACCCTGGCGCGGCCCAAAAGTTATTTTTTGTTAAAAATGTTGTTGCCGCTCATCGTGGTCATGCTCGTGAGTATCGGGGCCCTGATTTTGCACCACTCGTACATCGACACCCGCTCTTCGCTACCCATCGGCGGCCTGCTGACGGCCGTGTTTTTGCAGCAATCGTACAGCGATGCCCTGCCCGACACGGGCTACATGGTGCTGATGGACAAAATCTACCTCCTGGCCTACGCGCTCATTTCGTTGGTGCTCTTGCAGGTGATCCGCAGTGGCAACTGGCTGATCCGGCACCCGGTGGACCCGGACACAAAACTCCTGCGCAAGGAACGCCGCCTGGCTATTCTGTACCTGTCTGTCTTTTTTCTGGGAATTTTGGTGTTGAGCCTCTGACCAAAGGCCGTTGAGGGTATCCGGAAAATGTTTTTTGTTAAAATTTTTTGTTTTAAAAATCTTGATAAAAAACATGGAAATGCGGGGAGAAGAGCGGAATTTTGAGGGTTAAAATGGAGCCCTCCTGACAAAAAATATGGAATTCAAACTGCACTCCAACTATATCCCTACCGGCGACCAGCCCCAGGCCATTCATCAACTTACGGAAGGAATTCGCGCCGGCGACCGGGCGCAAGTGCTGCTGGGCGTGACCGGCTCCGGCAAAACCTTCACCATGGCCAATGTGATCGCCCAGGTGAACAAGCCAACCCTGGTGCTTACGCACAACAAAACCCTCACCGCTCAGCTCTACGGTGAATTCCAGTCGTTTTTCCCGGACAATGCCGTGGAGTACTTCGTGTCGTACTACGACTACTACCAGCCCGAGGCTTATATTTCGGTGACGGATACCTACATCGAAAAAGACCTGCAAATCAACGAGTTGGTGGACAAATTGCGGCTCAAGGCCACCAGTACTTTGCTCTCCGGCCGCCGCGATATCATCATCGTGGCCTCGGTGTCCTGCATTTATGGTATGGGTAATCCGGAGGACTACAAATCCGGTATCATCCGGATTTTCAAAGGCATGAAAATGTCCAAGACCAATTTTCTATACAGCCTGACAGACAGCCTCTACGCCCGTACGGAAACGGATTTTTCCCGGGCCACCTTTCGTGTGCGGGGCGATACGGTGGACATCAACCTGCCCTACGCCGATTGGGGCTACCGCGTCATTTTCTGGGGCGACGAGATCGAAGCCATCGAGAGCATCGAAACCCAGAGCGGCAAGCGGATTCAGGAGATGGAAACTGCCGCTATTTTCCCAGCCAACCTGTACATCGCGCCCAAAGAACGCCTGAGTGAAATCCTGAACGAGATCCAGGATGAAATGAACGCCCAGGAGAAATATTTTATCCGCGAAGGCCGGCTCGCGGAAGCCCGGCGCATCAAGGAGCGCACCACCTTCGACATCGAAATGATCAAGGAATTGGGCTATTGTAGTGGCATCGAAAACTACTCGCGGTTCTTCGACCGCCGCGACCCCGGCGCCCGGCCGTTTTGCCTGCTCGATTATTTCCCTGACGACTACCTGATGATCGTGGATGAAAGCCACGTGACTATCCCGCAAGTGCGGGGTATGTGGGGCGGCGACCGGGCCCGCAAGCAATCGCTGGTCAATTGGGGCTTCCGTTTGCCCTCTGCCATCGACAACCGGCCACAGAGTTTCGAAGAATTTGAAACCCTGATCAATCAGGTGGTGTTTGTCAGCGCCACGCCGGCCGATTACGAACTGGAGAAAACCGAAGGCGTGGTGGTGGAACAACTTGTGCGGCCTACGGGGCTGCTCGACCCGCCCATTGAGGTGCGCCCCTCGATGAACCAGATCGATGACCTGATGGAAGAAATTCAAAAACGGATTGCCCTCGACGAACGCGCGCTGGTGACAACCCTCACCAAACGTATGGCGGAAGAACTGGCTGCTTATTTTTTGCGGCTCGACATTCGCTGCCGCTACATCCACTCTGAAGTGGAAACCCTCGAACGGGTAGAAATTATCCGCGACCTGCGACTCGGCGAGTACGATGTGCTCATTGGGGTCAATCTCCTGCGGGAAGGCCTGGATATGCCTGAGGTGTCGTTGGTGGCTATTTTGGATGCCGACAAGGAGGGCTTCCTGCGCAACATGCGTTCGCTCACGCAGACTGCCGGCCGCGCGGCGCGGAATTCGAATGGCCTGGTTGTGTTTTATGCCGACAAGATGACCGATTCCATGCGCAACACCATCGACGAAACCAACCGCCGCCGGATGATTCAGATCGCCTACAACGAAGAACACGGCATTACGCCGCGCACGGTGACCAAAACCCGGGAAGAAATTATGGCCCAGCGCAGTATCCTCGACGTGCGGGGCGTGGAACAAACCCAATACTATGTGGAGCCGGAGCAATCCAGCCTGGCCGCCGAGCCGATCATTGCATATGCTTCGCGCAGCCAACTGGAAAAGATGGTGGCTGAAACGGAAAGCCGGATGAAAAAAGCGGCTAAAGACCTGGATTTCATCACGGCAGCGCAGTTGCGGGATGAAATGCTGGCACTGAAAAAACAGTTGGGTGAGCGGTTTGGGCAGTAGCCCGCAGTCCTCCCCCTGCCCCCATAGCCATCAACTTAAACGTTTGAAGGCGCTTTTTTTACTTCGATATTCGATATTCTGCGGTTCGATATTCGATACTTTTTAAGCCATTTACGTTGGAATATCGAATATCGAACCGCAGAATATCGAATGTTGAAGTAAGTAAACCTTAAGTTGATGGCTATGCCCCCTTTGGAGGGGGCAGGGGGAGGACTGCGGGCTACCATTTCCCTAAGGAAACATCCGGAAGCACAACCGCGCCGGACAACCTCTGGCAGGGGCACAAAATCCAGAAACCCTGATTTTCAAATACATTCCAGCCTGCTCCCGAAATTTTTTTCGCGGCGCTGCAACATTTTTTGCCGCATTAAACGTCTTACCTGTTTAAAACCCGATCCATGATTACTTCCCTGGTCATTTTATACAGCCTGTACCTGCGTTACCGCTCGAATCAGGCAAAACGTAGTGCCGAAACGGCACCCTCCACCAGCGCACTCCCAATGCCCTGATCGACTAAACTTCCGCTCCTGCCGAGTTTCAATCCGGCGTCGTCGTGCAAAGTGGTGCCATATGCCTTCCGGGTAATAGATTTGTTAAAACACTTAACACATGTTACTCGACCTGACAACCTGGTGGCACTCGCTCCCGGCTACAGAACAATTGTTCTGGGCTATAGGACTGATTTCCAACTCTTTCTTTGCGATTTACCTGATTTTACAGATGGTTGGCGGCCATGATTCGGATTTCCACCCGGAGCATCCCGACATCGAGCCTACCTTTGCTATTCTCAGCCTGCGCAGCATCATGGCCTTTGGCATGTTCCTGGGCTACACAGGTGTGGTGTGCACCCGCATGGGTGTGGGTTGGTTTATCACCACAGTAGTCGGTATCTTGGCCGGTATTGTTGCGGCCTGGTTGGCCTGGCGCTTGTTGCGGCTGGTTCTGCGCCTGCAGTCGTCCGGCACACTCGACCTACAGAATGCCGTTGGCAAAACGGGGACCGTACATCTGGTCGTTCCGGCCCAATCTGGCGGCGCCGGCAAGGTAAGCGTAGAAGTGCAAGGCGCCCTGCGCGAACTGGATGCCGTATCGGAAGACGAAGAAATTCCCACAGGCCAATCGGTTCTGGTTATGGCCATCACAGATGATGGCTTGTTGATTGTCAAACCCTTTTAACCTGCCACCCGGGTAACAATAACCCGGTGCAGTGGATTACCACAGAGACAGAGACACTAAATTTCCATACCAAATCAAAATTCCTATTATGACACCTGTTGTTTTGTTGTTCGCTTTTTTAGCGGTATTTTTATTTATTATCGGCAGCGTATTTATTTCCCGGTACAAACGCTGCCCATCCGACCGTATCCTGGTCATTTTTGGTAAAACCGGTGCGGGCCAATCCGCGCGTTGTATCCACGGGGGCGCGGCCTTTATCTGGCCGGTCATTCAGGACTATGCCTTCCTTGACCTTACGCCAATTTCCATCGATGTCGACCTGCGCAACGCCCTGAGCAAACAAAACATCCGCGTGGATGTGCCCTCGAGGTTTACCGTTGGTATTTCGACGGAACCCCAAATTATGACCAATGCTGCCGAGCGCTTGTTGGGGCTCGACATGAACGCGATTCGCACGGTTTCGCACGACATCATTGTGGGCCAAATGCGTCTGGTGATTGCTACGATGGACATCGAAGAGATCAATGCCGACCGCGATAAGTTTTACAGCAACGTATCGCACCACGTGGAAAGCGAATTGAAAAAGATCGGCCTGCGCCTGATCAACGTGAACGTAACGGACATCCACGACGAATCGGGCTATATCGTAGCTCTGGGTAAAGAAGCCGCTGCAAAAGCCATCAACGACGCCCGCGTATCGGTAGCCCAGAAACAACGCGACGGTTCGATTGGTGAGGCCGAAGCCCAACGCGAGATGCGGATCAAGGTCTCGGAAACGTTGGCTTTGTCCAATATCGGTGAAGCGGAAGCCACCCAGATGCAGCGCTCAAAAGTGGCCAATGCCGAGGCGATTGCCGCTTCGGGTGAAGCCGAAGCCCAGCAATTACAACGGATCCGGACGGCCGAGGCCAATGCCCGGGCTGTGGAAGGGGAAAACCTGTCGAAAATTCAGGTGGCCAAATCGGAAGCCGACCGCCGGCAGGCAGAGGCTGAATCCCTGCGACAGGCTATGACGGCTGAAAAAGTGCAATCGGCTAAAGCACTTGAAGATGCGTACAAAGCAGAGGAAGCGGCCGAGTTGGCCCGCGCTGCGCGTGAAAAAGCAAGCCGCGAAGCCGATGAAATGGTGCGTGCCGAAATTGACAAACGCAAACTGGAAATCGCAGCCGAAGCACAGGCTGAGCAAATTCGCCGCCTGGCTAAAGGTGAAGCCGACGCTATTTTCCTGAAGCAGGAAGCCGAAGCCCGCGGTTTGTTCGAAGTACTGAGCAAGCAGGCCGAAGGTTTCCAAAAAGTGATCGATTCGGCCGGCGGCAATACCCGCGATGCCGTACTGCTGCTGATCGCCGACAAACTGCCCGAACTGGTGAAAACCCAGGTAGAAGCCATCAAAGGCATCAAGATCGACAAGATCACGGTGTGGGAAGGTGGCAATGGCAACGGCGGCAACGGCGAGGGCAACTCCACCTCCAACTTCATTTCCGGTATGTACCGTTCCGTACCTCCGCTCAGCGACTTGCTGAACATGGCCGGCATGGAACTCCCGGAATACCTGGCTAAAAAACAGGAAGTTGCGCCGGAAAACTCCGACAAGCCCTCGGAAACAAAATAATTAATCGTTCTGCTCCCCTGAAAATCCGGGCCGTCGCCAGCAGGTACTCCTGTTGCGACGGCTTTTTTTATTGCTAAAACAAGCCACCCAGCCAACTCCAAAACGCGGCAACTGCCTTGGCTGCCAGCCAAATCAACAACACCAGAAAGGCAAAAAAGAACAACATGAGGAGCAACACCGAGCGGCGTACACTGGGTTTGGGCCCTTCCTCAGCATAGTATTGTTTGAGCAAATCCACATTGCGGCGGTTGGCTTTAAACCCAAAATCAAACAAGTCGCCCAAAAGCGGAATGGTGCCCACCAGGGCATCGACCATAAAATTGCTCATCATCCGCAACAGAATGAAGGCGCTCGCCCCACGCCGGAGCATCACCGAAAACAACACCCCGGACACCGCAAAACCAGCCACATCCCCCAGATAAGGGACCAGCCCGATGAGCCCGTCAAGCCCAAAGCGGATTTGAGTGCCGGGTATCCGAAAACGGTTGTCGAGCACCGAGGCCAGGGTGTCGAGGCGGGCAAGATCGGGGTCGATTGGAGGAGAGACCGTGTTTTCCTTGTTCATGACAAGGGCAAATTTAATCGCCGCAAACTATAAGGACCTTCGCTTGTTTCTTTTTCTTTCCATAAAACTGCGACCTTAGTGCCGGTAATTACCGTCCGCAACACCATTGCTTGCGGCACAAAAACCCACGTATTGGATGAATCTGTCAGACGTATCCCTCCGCCGCCCCGTTTTGGCTACTGTAATGAGCATTCTGATCGTCGTTTTCGGCGCGATTGGGTATCGCTATCTGGGTATTCGCGAATACCCGGCGATTGACCCACCTACCATCAGCGTGCGCACGTCTTACACCGGCGCCAATGCAGAAGTAGTGGAAAGCCAAATTACAGAGCCACTGGAAAAAGCCGTCAACAGCATTTCCGGTATCCGGTCCATCTCCTCGCAATCGGCCCTGGGCAGCAGTTCCATCACGATCGAGTTCGACTTGAGCGCCGACCTCGAGCGCGCCGCCAATGATGTACGCGACAAAGTAGCGCAGGCCCAACGCAGCCTGCCGCAGGATATCGACGGCCCGCCGGTGGTAGCCAAAGCCGATGCCAACAGCGATCCCGTCATTTTTATCCCGCTGCAAAGCAATAGCCGAAATGTGATGGAATTGACGGACTATGCCGAAAATGTGCTGGTCGAACAACTTCAAACCATACCCGGCGTCAGCGAAGTGCGCATGTTTGGCGAAAAACGCCCTGCCATGCGCTTGTGGATTGATCCCGTGAAACTCACGGCACACGGCGTTACGGTACAGGATATTCAAAATGCCCTCGACCGGGAAAACGTCGATTTGCCTGCCGGCAAACTGCGGGGCGACGCGACCGAACTGACGGTCAAAACCTATGGCCGGCTGCAAACGGAAGAGGAATTTAACGACATGATCGTCAAACAGACCAGCTCGCCTACCGGTGGCAGCGGTCAGGTTATCCGTTTCCGCGACCTGGGTGAAGCCGTTTTGGGTCCTGAAAACGATGAGTTTGGTGCCCGTCGAAACAATGTAACCAACGTGTCGCTGGCTTTGATCCCGCAACCCGGCGCCAACCTGATCGAAATCACAGACGAGTTTTACCGCCGCTACGAACAAATCAAAAAAGACCTGCCCCAGGATTTGATCATTGAGACCGGCCTCGACAAATCCAGATTCGTGCGCCAAGCCCTGCTCGAAGTGGGCGAAACCCTTGCCATTGCTATTTCGCTGGTTGTCCTGATTATTTACCTCTTTTTCCGCAACTGGGTGATTGCACTCCGGCCCCTGATCGATATCCCGGTATCGCTGATCGGCGCCTTTTTTATCATGTACCTCTTCGGGTTCTCCATCAATGTGCTCACCCTGCTGGCTATCGTGCTGGCTACCGGCCTGGTGGTGGACGACGGTATCGTGGTCACTGAAAATATTTTTAAAAAAATAGAACAAGGCATGGACAAGTGGACGGCGGCCCGGGAAGGTACCCGGGAGATTTTCTTCGCCGTCATTTCCACCTCCATCACATTGGCCGTGGTGTTCATTCCGGTCATTTTCCTGCAGGGCTTTACCGGACGTCTGTTCCGTGAGTTTGGGATCGTGGTGGCCGGTGCAGTGCTGATCTCAGCCTTTGTTTCGCTCACCCTGACTCCGGTACTCAACGTCAAACTCGGCAGCAACAAACCGCACGATCAAGGTTGGTTTTATCGCGTCACCGAGCCGTTTTACAGAGGGCTCGACCGGATTTATGGCGAGGCGCTGCGCTCTTTTATGCGCTTTCGCTGGGTCAGTTTTCTGATTCTGGCCGGCTGCTTTGGCGCCATCTGGCACTACCAGGGTGTGCTGAAAAGTGAACTGGCGCCGCTGGAAGACCGAAGCACGATCCGGGCCACCGTGACGGCGCCTGAAGGCGCAGACTTTGATGTTACAGAAGGAATTATTTACCGCCTGGCCGACCAGGTGATGGACTCGGTGCCGGAATATCAAATGATCTTTGGTATCACGGCGCCTGGCCGAATTGGGGCCAGCAGCGCCAATACGGGCTTTTTGAGCGTCATGTTGTCGGACCCCAAGCTCCGCGGGCGCAGCCAGCAACAGATCTACGACCAACTCGTACGCATGACCCGACGCAACAGCGAGGCGCGTATTTTCCCGAACCAGGAGCAAACGATTTCCACAGGTTTTGGCGCGAGCCTTTCGCTGCCGGTTCAGTTTGTCGTGCAACACCTGGATTTCAAAAAACTGGAAGAGGCCGTGCCTAAATTTCTCGAAGAAGCCCGCAAAGACCCCACTTTCGCCAATGTGGACGTCAATTTGAAATTTAATAAGCCCGAAATTCAAATCGAGATCGACCGGCTGAAAGCTGCCGAATTGGGCTTGAGTGTACTGGACATCAGCCAAACGGTCCAGTTGGCATTGTCCGGCCGCCGTTTTGGCTACTTCCTGATGAATGGCAAGCAGTATCAGGTCATCGGGCAGGTGGACCGCGATGACCGCGACGAACCCATCGACCTGACCAGCCTGTATGTGCGGAACAACCGAGGAGAAATGGTCCAGTTGGACAACGTGGTGCATTTTATCGAAACCAGCAACCCGCCCGTTCTATACCACTACAACCGCTTCAATGCCGCCACCTTCAGTGCGGCATTGGCCCCCGGCAAAACCCTTGGGGATGGCATCAATGCCATGGAAGCCATTGCCGGCCGGGTGCTCAACGATACGTTCGATACCGACTTGAGCGGTCCTTCGCGGGATTTCAAGGAAAGCAGCGGCAATACCTCTTTCGCCTTTCTATTGGCCCTGGGGCTGATTTACCTCATCCTGGCCGCCCAATTCGAAAGTTTCCGCGACCCCTTCATCATCATGATTACCGTGCCGCTGGCCATCGCCGGCGCCTACATCACCCTGGCCCTGACGGGGCATACCTTCAATATTTTTAGCCAAATTGGCATGATCATGCTCATCGGCCTGGTGACCAAAAACGGCATCCTGATCGTTGAATTTGCCAATCAAAAAATGCGATCCGGCTTGGTGGAATCCAAGTACCAAGCCGTCGTGGAGGCGGCGCAGGAGCGCCTGCGTCCGATTCTGATGACCACCCTGGCTACCGTTTTGGGTGCGCTGCCGATTGCCCTGGCGCTGGGTGCCGCCGCCACCTCGCGTATTCCGCTGGGGGTGGTCATTGTAGGGGGGCTGTTGTTTTCGCTGGTCCTCACCTTGTTTGTGATTCCGGCGATGTACATCTTTATGAGCGGCAAAAAACGCGGCGTTCCGGATGCGTTGAAAACGGAGGAAGAGCTGTCTGCTCATCCGGCGGAGGCGCTGGCGGAGCGTTAAGCGCAGTTTAAGATTGTCTCTTAAGTATGGGATGTACTGCTAGCCGGCCAGGCTCAACTGGAATATTTGTACCGGGGCCCAATTTTGAAAAAACCCTCCCGCTCGTAGAAGTGGCGGGTTTTTTCAAATTCGTCGCCGGGCGTGGTCACTTCCAGCCGCGTCCACTCGCGTTGTTCGCCAATTTCCTTGGCGTAGTCAATCAGCATTTTGCCCACCCCCTCCGAACGGTACTCCGGCACGACGTACAGTTCGTTGATCACGCCGTAGTGCCCCCCGGCCGAGAGGGACATTGACTCTACGAGGGTAATCACCCCTACGGCCTCATCGTCCTCGTTGAAGGCTAGTAGGGTGGAGTGGTGATCGGAGGCATCCATGTCGGCAAAAATGGCGGCAATTTCCTCAAACTCGAGGGTGTGTTCCACTTGTTCGAACAAATCAGCCAGCAAGGCCGCAACGACAGTGGTATGGGACGCATCGGCAACAATCAGGGAAATCATAGCGGGTGGAAATTTCCACAAAGGAACGCAGGCCGGGGCTAATTGCCAAGCAGGACAGACAGGACTACAGTTCCTGATATTTTTTAAAACAATGCAGCCAAATTGGGAGAAAAAAATAGTACCTTCGCGCCCGCTTTTAAAAAGCGGCCGGTTGGGCGGTGCTTGGGGAATGTCAAAAATCCCTTTGCATCCGAGCAGCCGCAGGGGGTAACGGTCTCGCCCCGAAGTGAGGCCGGCAAGTAGTGAACCAGTTTTAAAATCCCCTGGAAAAACCACACTATTATTATGTTACTCGACGACGAAAAAGATCCGATTCAGGAGCCTGAAGAAACGCAGACGCCTGCCGAAGAAACCACCCCGGAAGTAGAAGCAGTTGCTCCGGTGGAAGTAGTTGCTGCCGTTGCTGAAGAAACCGTTGCTGAAGAAACCGTTGCTGAAGAAGTAGTGGAAGAAGCCGCCCCGGTAGTTGAAATGGTAGAAGAAACTGTAGAAGAAGCAGAAGAACTCGCTGCTGATGTAGCCGACACGGATGAGGAAGAAATTCCGGCCGTATCTGTTAAAGCCGTAGAGGAAGTACCGGAAGAAGAAGAGGAAGAAGTAGAACTTCCGATCTTCGAACCCGTACAGGCCGGCGGTGCACACGACGACTTCAACTGGCTGATGGACAAACGCGGCGCTATTGCGTACTCCGATGCCGATCGCCATTCCCTCCTCAAACAGTACGATGCCACGCTGAGCAACGTGGTGGAAAACGAAATCATCACCGGCCGCGTCAGCGCGATCAGCGGTGGCGACGTAGTGCTCGACATCAACTATAAAAGTGATGGCCTGATTTCGCTCAACGAATTCCGCGATACGCCCGACCTTAAGCAAGGCGACAACGTGGAAGTATACGTCGAAAGCCAGGAAGACAGCCAGGGCCAACTCGGCCTCTCGCGGAAAAAAGCCAAAATCCTGCGTGCTTGGGAAAGCATCGTGGATTCGTTCAAAAACGGCACCATTATCCGCGGTACGGTAATCAGCAAAACGAAAGGCGGCCTTATCGTCGATTGCGGCGGTTTGGAAACCTTCCTTCCGGGTTCGCAGATCGACATCAAACCGGTGATCGACTACGATCAGTACGTGAGCAAAGTGATGGAATTCAAAGTGGTCAAGATCAACGAGCAGATCAAAAATGCCGTGGTCAGCCACAAAGCCCTCATCGAAAGCGATCTGGCCGAACAACGCGAACAGATCCTCGCCAGCCTCGAAAAAGGACAGGTACTCGAAGGGATCGTCAAAAACATCACCGACTTCGGCGCGTTCCTCGACCTGGGCGGCGTCGACGGCCTGCTCTACATCACCGACATCAGCTGGGGCCGCATCGGTCACCCGAGCGAAGTGCTGCAACTCAACCAGCGCATCAACGTGGTGGTGCTGGACTTCGACGAAAACAAAAAACGGATCAGCCTCGGCCTCAAACAACTCACCCCGCACCCCTGGGAAGTGTTGCCGGCCGACATCACCGAAGGCGCTATGGTTACCGGACGCGTGGTCAATATCGAAGACTACGGCGCATTCGTGGAAATCATGCCGGGCGTAGAAGGCCTTATCCACATCAGCGAGATCAGCTGGGGCAACCAAAGCGTCAATGCCAAGGAGTTCTTCAAAATGGGCCAGGAAGTAGAAGCCCGCGTCGTAACCATCGACCGCGGCGACCGCAAAATGTCCCTCTCCATCAAGCAACTGACCGCCGATCCCTGGAGCGAAATTGACGGCCGCTTCCCGGCCGAAAGCCGCCACACCGGCACCGTGAAAAACATGACCAACTACGGCATCTTCGTCGAACTGAGCGAAGGCGTAGGCGGCATGGTACACATCAGCGACCTGAGCTGGACCAAACGCTATGCTCACCCCAGCGAATTCACCAAAGTCGGCGAGCCGATCGAAGTGGTCGTACTGGACGTGGACAAAGACAAACGCCAGATCAGCCTGGGCCACAAACAAATCGAGGAGAACCCCTGGGATGCTTTCGAAACGGTCTTCCCGGTTGGTTCGTACCACGAAGCAACGGTCCTGAAACGCGACGACAAAGGCGCTACCTTCCAACTGCCGCAGGGCCTGGAAGCCTTCGCCCCGGCCAAACACATCCGCAAAGATGACGGCCAGGTCGTAGAGCCCACTGAAGTACTGACGGTGAAGGTCATCGAATTCAACAAAGAAGACCGCCGCATCCTGGTGTCGCACACGCGCTACCTGGAGGATCTGAAGTACAAAGCCGAAGCGGCAGTGAAGGCTGAAAAGGCGAAAGAAGACGGCGAAACGCAAAGCGCCGTAGCCGACGTACAGAAAAAAGTAGAGAAAGAAACCTTAGGCGACCTCGCTGCCCTGGCTCAGTTGAAAGAGCAGTTTGGCGAAGACAAAGACTAGGATTTCTGAACCGGTCCAATAAAAAAATCCCCCGCAGCGAATGGCTGGCGGGGGATTTTTTGTTGGTGGGGAAAAAACGGCCCCTTTTTTACCGTACCACCGTCACGCTCCCTTCGTACGTCTGCTCCAACTGGTCCACAAATTTCACCGTGGCGTAAAACGTAAACACCCCCGACATCAATTCGCCTTTGTAGGTACCGTCCCAACCCAGGCTGGGCTCGCCCAACGGAATGCCTTGGGTCTCAAAGATCAGGCTGCCCCAGCGGTCGTAAACCCGCATCAGCGTGATGTTGACGGCGGCAGGGCCGCCAAAGAGGGTGAAATGATCGTTGGGATAAGGCTTGTCAGGTGCAAATACGTTGGGCACATAAATGGGCCGGTCGTTTTTGACCAGCACTCGCACCGTATCAAACGCAACACAACCGTCCTGGTCCGTAATTTTGATCACATAGACGCTGTTGTTGATCGCCGTCACCGTCGGCTCCGGGCAGCCGTCGCAACTCAGGCCAAACGGCGGCGTCCATTCGTAGCTGACCGGCCGGCCACCGGGCAACGTAAAGGTTTGTACCTGAAAGGAATACCCCAAATTGATTGTCGTATCGGCCGGTTGGGCAATAACGACCAATTGGGGAGGCTGCGCTATGGTGGCAAACACCGAGTCTATACAACCGCCGGCGTCCTTGATTTTTACCCAATAATCGCCGGCCGGCAAATTGACCAGCGTATCAGAAGGTCCAAACGCACTTCCGTCGGCGCTAAACGTGTAGGGCAGGCGCCCGCCGAGGCCCTCCACCCGGATCTCGCCCGTCGGTACGCCGTTGCACAACAAATTGAGCACATCGACCAGGTCGACCGCCACATCCGGCGGTTCCACGATAAACACGCCCCCGGTGATGGTGCAGCCGTTGGCGTCGCTCACCGTCACGTCGTATTGGCCGGGGCCCAGGTTGCTGGCTTCTTCGGTGGTTTGCGTGTCGCTCCAGAGGTAACTGAAATTTCCGACGCCACCGCCTGGGTTGGCAATGCCGACCCCATCCTGCGCCGTAAAACAGGACACATCGATGGTGTCCATTTCCAGGGTCACGGGCGGGTTGTCCGTCATCGTCACCTCAAAGGTGCCTTTGCACAATTCGGCATCGAGGCCCAGGATCGTGTACACGCCGGCGGCATAGCCTCCTTGCGTATTGCTGGGAATATAGCCGCTGCCCCAGTCGAACTGATAGGGGGCCGTGCCGTTGGTGACGTTGAGGGTGATGATGCCGTTGTCATCGCCCGTGCAAAGCGGTTTCATGATGTCGGGCGCCACGGTGAGTTCGAGCTCTTTGACGACGATGTCCAACTCCGTTTCGCAGTTGTTGGCGTCGCGGATGACGAGGTTGTACGTGCCCACGCTGAGGCCCGACAGCGAATTGGTGGCGGTAAACGGCCCACCGTTCCAACTGAACAGGTAGTCGGGCGTCCCCATTTTGATGTTGGTAATCGTGATGACACCGTTGTCGCCGCCGTTACATTCCGGCATGGCAATCACGGTATCCACTTCTACATCGGGGAACACCAACACGTTTTGGATAGCGGTCACACGGCAGCCCAGGTAGGTTTCGATCTGTAGCACGACCGGGTGTTGGCCGGGGGTGTTGAACTGCACGGTGTGCGGGCCTTTGCCGGTAGCAACGCCCGGTACGGCATCGGCGCCAAAACTCCAGGCCCAACTGGTGATGCTGCCCAGGGGAAAATTGGAGGCGTCCTGCA
>JADLDL010000058.1 GCA_020846655.1 Saprospiraceae bacterium
TGTGGAAAAACTGCCGGGCGGTCCCGCCCGAAAAAGCCAAAAGTTTTCTCTACACCGTGGCCAATAACCTGTTTCTCGACGATACGCGCCGGCAACAGGTGCGCTTCCGTTTTTTACAACAAGCCGAAAATACGCCTGAAACCTATGCTGCTCCCGCCGATGCGGACCTGGAGGCCCGGGAAATGCAAGACCGACTCGAGGCAGTACTGGCGCAATTGCCGGAACCACAGCGACTGGTTTTTCTAATGAACCGCGTTGAAAAATTGACCTATGTGGAGATTGCCGATGCACTGGGAATCAGTGTAAAAACCGTTGAAAAACGGATGCACGGCGCCCTGATCGTCCTGAAAAACACGCTGCGGTTCGATGCCTGAAAAATACAACGACCCCAAAGCCCTCGAAATAGTAGGGGGAAACCCGGCTATTTCGTTTTACACTCAGATAGCAACCAATGGAAGATATTTACCAAGATGATACCTTGTTGGCGCGTTGGTTATGCGGCGACTTGAGCGAAGCGGAACAGGAAGCCCTGGAGCGGCACCCTGATTTCCCGACGCTGCGCCGTATTGTGGAACTATCAGACCAGTTGGAATTGCCCGATCCAGCAGTTCAGGCCATGTGGGATCGGTTATCGCCCCAGCTGATGGCGCCCAAACCCGTAGTGCCGAAGCAGGATACCCGGCGCATTTGGCTGAGTTGGGCTGTAGCGGCAGCAGCCGTGCTGGTGCTCGTCTTTTTTACCTGGACCTTGCTGCAATCCACTCGCAGCACGCCGGAAATGGCGGCTACCGCTATTGGCGAACAAAAAACCGTTACCCTCCCCGACGGCTCTACCGTCCGGCTCAATGCCGTATCATCACTGGAAATTTTTACAAACAACTGGGCCAGTACCCGGAAAGTACACCTGATCGGAGAGGCCTTTTTTAAAGTGGAGAAAGGCATGGCGCCTTTTCTTGTAGAAACATCGGCGGGCTCTGTTTCCGTTTTAGGCACCAGTTTTACGGTCATGCAACGGGGGGGCGCATTCGAGGTGGCCTGCTACACAGGGTTGGTACAAGCCTCTATCCCCAATGGCGAACAACAAGCCCTTCGTGAAGGCCAAAAAGCCGTCGCCCGAAACGGGCAGTGGCAGCCGGTCGGCGCACTGACCGATTCCTGGCCCAGCTGGATGCAGGGCGAAAGCCGGTTTGCGAATGCGCCCGTGTATGAAGTCCTGGCGGAGTTGCAACGACAATACCACGTTAAAATAAACGCCACCGGCACCGGGGGCCGCCGATTTAGCGGCGCTTTTGTGCACGGCGATCTGCCGCTGGCGTTGCGTATGGTTTGCGACCCGCTTGATTTGAAATATGAAATCCAGGGCAATACCGTTCGGATCTGGAAAGAATAAAAAAAGTCCGCAAGAGACCTGATGCTCTTGCGGACTTGCTTGTTGAAACAGCTACCGTTTCAAAGTTACATCCCCTTCGTACAAGACTTCACGGCCGTCGATAACTTCGATGACGGCAGACCAGCCAAATACGGCCGGGTTGAGCTCCTGTCCACGGTGCCGTCCATCCCAGCCATACGCCGGATTGTTCGGGTCAAAATTGTAATACTCGTATACCATCTCTCCCCAACGGGAGAACACCTGGAAGGATTTGATGGTTTTCACGCTTTTCGGGTCGGCATAAATGGTGAACACATCGTTTTCACCGTCGCTATCCGGCGAGAAAATATTGGGCACATACACATCCGCCCGTTTGTCGACCAGCAGGAGAATCGGCGCCGTTTCCTTGCAGCCGGCTTTACTGTAGACGGTGATCCGGTATAAGGTGGTCGACAGCGGCGAAGCCAGCGGGTTTAGGCAGGTGTCGCAGTCCAGCCCCGTAGCCGGAATCCAGTTGATGCTTTCTACCGACGACAGGGGCAGGCTCAGTTGGGTGTTGATTTGATAGGAATCGCCCAATTGCAAAATCACCTGGGGGTCCAGCGAAAGTTGGAACAACTCCGGGGCATTCACTACGGCATCCACGCTGGTAGAACATCCGTTGGCATCCTGTACCAAAATGGTATAGCTGCCTGGAACCAGGTTAACAAACAGGTTTTGCGTGGTGAAATGCGCGCCGTTGTCGATGGAATACAAGATTGGAGGCGCCGCACCTATGACGGTGTCCACGATGATTCGGCCTTTGTCGCCTTCGCAATCCGGCTGATCCACCTTAGCGGTAGCCACGGGGTCGTCAGGGGTGATGGAAATCTGATCCGAGTCGGTGCAGCCATTGCCGGGGTTCGTCACCAAAAGGGTATACGTGCCGGGTTCGTTGATCTGTGGTGTTGCGGTGTTCAGGCCGGTCACCAATTGTCCGTCGAACGTAGACCACTGGAACGTCAGGCCTGCAAGGCCCGTGGAGCCGCTGCCATCGAGGCTGGCGGTTTCGCCGTAACAAGCAATTTTAAATGGCGTTCCGGCATTCGCCACGGGGGCTGTCACATCGGCATTGACCTGAATATTGACCGAATTCATACAATGATTGACCGGGTCTTCGCCCATCAGGAAATACACGCCGGGTGCTGTTACGGAAAGGCTGGAGCCCGTTCCCACAAAGGTCGTATCGGTGCCGTTTATGGTGGCCCAGGTAAACTGGATACCCGGGAAAGGCGAGCCGCCCGAAAGGTTGACAACATTGTTGACACAGGTGAGCAAACCGGCCGGGTTGAGGAACAACGGCGGGTAGGCGAGGTCCTCGTCAATTTCTACCAGCGCCGTATCCGAGCAGAAACTCAGGGTATCCAGGATTACAAATTCATACACACCGGGCACATCGATGGTAATGGTAGTGCCGCCGGCATAGACGTTGCCGTTGCTCAACCAAATGGTATTGGCATCCGAAGTGCCTTTAACATCGCCGGACAACACGATCTGGCTGATTGTGCAATCCAGTACATCGCTGGGGTTGACCAGGATTTCGGCCTCGGGCTGGTTGGTAATGTCCAGCACCTGCACGACAACCGTATCCAGGCAGCCATTGGTGTTGATGATCAGGCGGTACACGCCGGCCGAAGTAGCCTGCACCTGGGCTTGGTTCGGGTTGCCGAGAATTGTTCCGTTGCCGGTACTCCAGGCAAAGGCCGAGCCCACCACATCCGAACTGCCACTCAGGCTCACTTGTGCAACAGCGCAGGAAAGCGATGCGGGCGTTGCCGCCGCTGCGGTGGGTTGTTCGTAAAATACGATGGGGGTGCCTGTCGATACTACCGTACAAAAATGGCTGAGGTTCACATTGCCGGAGCCATCGTTGTTGCCGGCTACTGCCGAAATGTAGTACGTGGTGCCATAGTTCATGTTGGCCGGATCAAAACAAAAACCCGACTGATTGCTGCGCGCGATTTCATTCTGAATCTGTGCACCAGAACCCTCATGCAACACAAACTGGAGCACATCATCCGGTTCCAGAAACTGCCCCAGGGTATTGTAGTTTGCCGTAAGGCAGCCAGTTCCGCACAACGCGAGCAGACTGTTTGACATGGCGCCCAGTTTGGTTTCGCAGTTGATAATGCTGATCGTGAACGCACAAATGCTGGTACAGCCGTTGGCATCCGTCACCGTCACGTCGTAGCTGCCTACTCCAAGGTTGTTGATGGAAAATACACCGGCGGCAAGTCCCGATTGCGTGCTCCCCGGCGTCCAATTGATCTGATAGGGCGCCACACCTCCCGAAATATCAATAGCCGCTGCGCCATCTGTGGCGCCAGGGAAACTGACATTGCTCGACTGGCTGCACGTCAGTTGGAGTTTGGAATTGGGTTGTTTGAGGGCATAAGACTGGGTAGCCGTACAGCCCAAAGCATCCGTCACCGTGACGGCGTATGGTCCCGATACCAAGCCAAGCAAATCTTCCGAATTGCCCGTACCGACTGGCGACCATTGGTATTGGAACGGCGCCGTTCCGCCACTGACACTCACATCAATAGCCCCGGTTTTGTCACCAAAACAAAGAATATCGGTCAGCATACCGCTCAGTGAAACGGCTTTGATGTCGTTGTTTACCGTAAAAGTAGCCGTCGAGATGCAGGAGCCGCCGCCGTTTACCGTCACTGTATAATTGCCGGGCGCCAGGTCGGTGAGGTTGGCTGTTGTGGGCCCGCCAGACCAGGCGTACGTATACATCAGGGTACCCGGGCTGACCATCAGGTCGATGGCGCCATTGTTGATAATACAAGAGGTGTTGGCCGTAGGCGAGCCGGTAATCGCAGGCAGAACCACATCCTCCGGTACGGTGTAGGCGCCGATCACCGTGCAACCGTTGGCGCCGGTTACCGTCACCGAATACGTGCCGGGTACCACGCTGCCGAGGTCTTCGATTAGGGCGCCGGTGGACCAATTGAAGGTATACGGCGTAGTGGCACCGCTGATGCTGAGGTTCACTCCGCCGCTATTTTGACCGCAGAGGGCAGCAAAAATACTATCGGTGAGCATCGGCGCTTCGGCCACATTGTCGATAATAAAACTGGCCACATTCGTGCAGGCGCCGCCGCCGTTGACGGTTACGGTATAGGTGCCCGGCGCCAGATTTCCGATATTTTGGCTCGTCTGGCTGCCCGACCAGTTGAAGGTATAGGACAAATTAGCCGGGCTGACGCTCAGGTTGATACTGCCGTCGTTGCTTACGCAAGAGGTGTTGGGCGAAGGAATACCGGAAATATCCGGGCTGACGACGTTTTCCGGCACATCCAGGGTTTTGATTGTCGAGCAGCCGTTGGCGCCGGTCACCGTCACGGTGTAGCTGCCGGAGGCAACACTGCTGATATCTTCCGTATCGGCAGTATTGGACCAATCAAAGGTATAGGGTGTGGTACTGGAACTCACTGTGAGGTTGATGCCGCCACTGTTTTGGCCGCACAACGCGGGGGCGATACTTTCCGACAATTGAGGTGGCAGGGCCGTGTTGGCTACGTTGAAACTGGCGGTGTTGGTACAACTGCCACCGGCGCTGACCGTCACCGTGTAGGTGCCGGCAGGCACGGCACTGAGGTCTTCTGCTGCACCGGTATTGGACCACTGGTAGGTATAACTCAACCCGGAGCCCGGTGTTGTGGGGTTGACAACCAAATCGATCCCGCCTGTATTGGTGATGCACGAACCGTTGGGTACCGTTGTGCCCGCCAGTGAAAAGTTGATACTGTTGTCGGGCAGGGTAGCGGAAGTGGTAGCGGAGCATCCATTGGCGCCGGTTACGGTGACCGTGTACGTGCCGGCCGACAGGCTACTCAGGTCTTCGCTGGTTTTGCCGCCCGTCCAGAGGAAAGTATACGGCGTGGCGCCACCCGTTACCTCCAGGTCAATAGAACCATTGGCGAGGGTGCAGAGCTCCGGCGACAGGGTTTGGCTGGTGAGGGGATAGGTTCGGCCATCGCTTACAAAAAAGGTTGCGGATGCGGTGCAGGTGCCGGTTTCTGTTACAGAAACGGTATAGGTGCCATCGGGCAGTCCGGAAATATCTTCCGTGGTTGCCGTGGTGGACCACAAGTAGGTGTATGGACCCGCCGGTGTAACCGTGAGGTCAATAGCCCCGTTGTTGGTGACACAGTTGGTCACGGCTACCGTGGTGCCAGACAAAGCAAAAGTCGAGCTGTTGTTGGCTACACTCAGGGTGGTATCGGCGGTACAGCCATTGCCGGCCGTTACGGTCACGGTATAGGTGCCGGAAAGGATATTGTTCAGGTCTTCCGAGGTGGCCATGTTGGACCATGCAAATGAATAGGGCGTGGTGGCCCCGCTGACGCCCAGGTTGATACTGCCGTTGCTGTTGCCACAAATAGCAGCCGTGACGGCGGCCGAAATGTCCGGGTTCGACGTATTGTTCGCTACGCTAAAATTGGCAGCCGCCGTACAGCCTACCCCGGCACTGACGGTTACGCTGTAGGTGCCTGAAGCCAGGTTGCTAAGGTCCTGTGAAGTAGCCGTCGTCGACCAGATATAGGTATATGCCCCCGCAGGTGTTACGGAAATATCTACGGCGCCGTTGACCATGCTGCACGAGGTGTTGGGCGTAGTGGTACCGGTGATATTCAGCACCACGTTGTTGTTGATGACCGAGGCCGTGGCGGTGGCGCTGCAACCGAAAAAGTCGGTCACCGTCACGGTGTAAGTGCCGGGTACCAGGTTCGAAATGGTTGCTGTACTTGCCATATTGGACCACTTGTAGCTATACGGCGAAGTGCCCCCGCCGGCAACAGCCGTTGCTGCGCCGTTGCTTTGCCCGCAAATAGCCGGTGTGCCGGAAGTAGATACATTGGGAGGACCGGACAAGTCAAATACATCATAGGTAGCCACCGCCGAACAGGTACCATAGGTCACGGTGACGGTATATACCCCGGCCGGCAGGTCGCTGATGTCCTGTGTTTTTTTGCCATTCGACCAGGAATAGGTGTAGTTGTTTCCGGTTGGAAACAGGTCGATATCGATAAACCCGTTGGGTTGCGTACAAGAATAATTATCTGAAACCACCCCAAAAATTTCAATGGGCACTTGTTCTGCAGGTACGCTGATGAACGCGACTTCAGAACAACCTACCGATGTAGTGACGGTGACAGCGTAGTTTCCGGCAGGCAGGTTGCTAATATCCTGGGTCATTAAACCCGTCGACCATTTGTAGGTGTAGGGTGGGATGCCGCCGCTCACGCTCAGGTTGATGGACCCGTTGGAAAAACCACAGGTCGCCGAGGTGACTTCCAGATCCGGATAAGGCGTTTCCGATTCGTCGTCGACTGTAAATTCAGCAGTCTGGGTGCAGTTGCCACCGGCACTTACCGTGACAGTGTAGGTGCCCGGGGCAAGGTTGGTCAAAGTTTTGGCTGTGCTGCTGTTGGACCAGAGTACACTGAGGTTGCTCGGATTGAGCATCAGGGTGATGGAGCCGTTGTTTTGGACGCAGGAGGTCTTGGGCAAAACCGTTCCATCCACTGACACTGGAATATCTTCGTTGTTTAGCCCTACTGCATCTACGGCCGTACACCCATTGGCGCCGGTAACCGTGACGAAATACACATCGGCCGGCACATTGTTCAGGTCTTGTGTCGTTTGACCACTCGACCACGAATACGTATAAGGCGGCACACCGTTGAAAACGCTGAGGTTGATACTGCCGTTGCTCAGGCCACAGGTAGGATCTACCTGGGTAAAGGACAAATCGGGAGTGTTGGGATCATCCGGTACTGTAAACTCTGCTGTTTCAATACAGGCCCCTCCTCCATTTACCGTAACAGTATAGGTACCGGGAACCAAGCCATTAATATTTTGCGAGCTGGCATTGGTCGACCACAAATACGTATAGGAACCTGCCGGCGTAACACTGATGGCAATGCTGCCGTTGCCACTCGTGGCATTGCACGTTGTATTAGAAATGACATTGCCATTGATGTTGATGGCCGGGTTGTTGTTGGGCACATCAATATTGGCGGAAGTGGAGCAACCATTGGCACCCGTCACGGTGACGTCGTAACTGCCAGCCGGGATATTGGTCAGGGTTTGCGTCGTGGGGCCGGTTGACCAGGCGTACGTGTACGGGGCCACCCCTCCTGCTACGGAAAGGCTGATGCTGCCGTTGTTCAGGTCGCAGGTAGAGGGGGTTATGTTGGGGTTAATATTCGGTGGGTTCGGATCGTCGTCAATGGTAAATTCTTCGGTCGCCGTGCAGGAGCCGCCGCCGCTTACCGTGACGGTATAGGTGCCGGGCAACAAATTCGTCTGGTTTTGGGTGTTGATCCCGGTGGACCAGGTGTAGGTATACGTTCCGGATGGGCTTACCGAAATGGAAATGCTGCCGTTGCCATTGCCGTTGCAGGTGGTGCTGGGGAGCGTATTGCCGTTGATGTTGATGGTTGGGTTGTTGTTCGGCACCTCGATGCTGACTACCGTCGAACAGCCGTTGGCCCCAGTTACCGTCAGTTCATAGCTGCCGGCCGGAATATTGGTCAGGCTTGGCGAGGATGGGCCGGTCGACCAGACATATGTATAAGGCGCTATTCCACCGGACACGGAAAGACTGATGCTACCGTTGTTCAGGTCGCAGGTGGAAGGGGTTACATTCGGGTTGACGTTGGGGGTATTAGGGTTATCGTCGATGGTAAATTCGGCCGTATTGGTACAAGCGCCGCCAGCGCTCACCGTGACGGTATAGGTGCCGGGCGGCAAACTGGTTTGGTTTTGGGTGTTAATTCCGGTGGACCAGGTTATGGTGTAGCTCCCGGGAGGGGTGATGGACAGAGAAATACTGCCGTTGCCCCCGATACAGGTAGTATTGGGAACTACCGTGCCGTTTAAGTTGATTGGCGGGTTGTTGTTATTAACCGTAATATCAGCCGTACTACTGCATCCATTAGCGCCCGTGACGGTTACTGTATAAGACCCTGCCGGAATATTGCTGAGGTCTTCTGTGGTTTGACCGCCCGACCAGGCAAAAGTAAAGGGCGATACCCCGCCGGAAACACTAAGGTTGATGCTGCCGTTGTCCAATTCACAAGTGGACGGCACCGTAGTGGCACTCAGGTTAGGCGTATTAGGCTGATCGGCCACCGTAAACTCCGCCGAGGCTGTACAACTGACTCCTGTGGTGACGGTTACGGTGTAGGTACCGGCTGGCAAGTTGGACTGGTCTTGGGTGGTTACACTGTTGGACCACTCATAGGTATAAGTGCCGGGAGGGGTGACTGTTATGTCAATACTACCATTGCCGCCGATACAAGTGGTATTGGCCTGCACGTTGCCCTGGATATTAATATTGACGGTATTGTCCAGTACGGTAGCCGTTTGCGTTTGAGTGCAACCATTGTTGTCGGTCACCGTCACGGTATAGGTACCGGCCGGTATATTGCTGAGGTCTTCAGATGTTTCCCCTCCCGACCAGCTGAACATGTATGGCGTGGTGCCGCCACTCACGGTCAGGTTGACCGCGCCATTGCTCTGGCCGCAGGAAGCGTTGGTGACGGCCGTACTGGCGTTGATCGTCACCTGGTTGATCGTGGTAGTACCCGAGACGGTGCCCACGCAGCCACCCGTGACGGTCGATACACTTTGCAGGGCGTAGGTACCCGGTTGGGTAACCATCAGGGTGTAGGGGTTGTCGCTGGTTTGAATCGCCGGTTGCGGGGCCCCATTTCGGGTGTACACAAATTGCCAGGGTCCTTCGCCGGTAAAGGTGACGGTGAGGTTCACTGGTGTAGACGAGCCGGCACAGAGCAAGCCTGTCCCGGAAAGTGTGGCCGTTGGTTTGGGGATAACCGTGATATCGTAACAGGAGGGCGTCAGGTTGGGGTAACAGGCATTGGCCACGGTGACGCACAATTGAACCGGGCCGGAGGCCGTATTGCTCCAGTTGATCCCAATATTCGGGCCGCTGCCCGTGACGGTGCCCGCACTGGCCGGGTTAAGTGTCCAGTTGTAAATGGTGGCGCCAAGGGCTGGCGGAATAGAGTAGCTGGAACTGGTGCCGGCGCAAGGCATTACAGGGCCGGATACCGCTCCGGGGTCGGCTGGAGGCGCGCCCACCGTAGAACCGGAGACTACATCGATGGAATAATTGCACACGTTGCCGCCGCAGCCATCCAATACAAAATAGTAAATCTGGCCAATCACAAAATTATTGGCCGACAAGGTGAATGGATTTTCCGTGCAGGAACATTGCAGGTCCATGGCTACCCAAGGCGGGCCACAAGCCGCATAAATACCACCTTGCAGGCCTTGTTGACCACCCGGGGAACAGTTGCTGGGCGTTACCACGATCGTTATGGACGTAGAACCGGCATAAAAGGCAAACCACTCGTCGTTGTTCAATTGCCAGCCGGGGCAACCGGGGAAGTTTTGCGACGTATTGTTGTTGTTGATAGTCGCACAATACCCGTCTAGATTTTCACAAAGGACGGGTGCTGTATTGCACGTATTACCAGGTTGAGGAAATCCGGGTGGTGGACATTGCGCCGATAAATGGCGAGCGCCAGCCAACAGAAAGATGGCCAGGAAAAGGTAGAAACTTTTCATGAGTAGAAGTAGACTTGAGTGTTTGAGCAGCAGGCGGGGTGCGCGAATATATTGCGAAATGTTAAAAATTAGTGTATTTATTTTGGCTTGGCAACGCTATAACCTAGGCCTGTTGCCAGAATGCTTTTACCAGCCTATTTTTGGCAGATGGAATACCGTTTTTACTGGTGCTGCCGAAGCTGTCTGGCCGGGTTGTTTTTTTTCATGGCCATACATGCCACCGCCCAGGCTCCCCTACAGGCTGATTTTCAAAATATCCCCTTGTCGGAGGCTTTCCGAACGCTTGAAAAAACCGGTGGAATTACCATCTCTTATGATCCCGGTCTGGTAAAAAATATCCGGGTAACGGCCTCGTTTACAAATAAAAACCCGCAAGAAGCCTTTTCCATTTTACTCCAGCACACCCCTCTGGAAGCAGCTGTTGTGCGCGAACGCCATGTACTCATCCTGAAGCGCGACGAAGCCCCCAGCAGCCTGACGCTCTGCGCCAAACTGCTGGATGCCGACTCCCGCGAAGCGCTGCCCTACGCCAGTATTTTTTCCATAAAAGCCGGCGCCGGCGCCCAAAGCAACGCCGATGGCCAATTCCAACTCAGCAGCAATTCCGAACTGGCGCCACAAGACACCCTGCTCATCCGTATGCTCGGCTACCGCAGCCTTTCGGTGCCTGCATCCCGACTGCTGAACGACAACTGCCCGTCGATTTTGATGCGCCCGATCAGCCGCGAACTGGTCGAAATTACCATCACCGACAGGGCCCTGGAGGCACTCGAATTGCCCGTCGCCAGCCGGATCACTGAAGTGCGGCCCGAGCGACCCGGCCTGGTACCGAGCCTCGGCGAACCCGATCCTTTCCGCATGGTACAAGTGCTGCCCGGCGTAGCCGCCGATGGCGACAAAGCCGACGAATTGCTGGTGCGCGGCGGCAATACCGACCAAAACCTGGTGCTGTGGGAGGGCATTCCGATCTACCACACCGGCCATTTGTTTGGCCTGGTCTCGGCGCTCAACCCCTATGTCGTAGACCGCGTCAATGTCTGGAAAGGCAATTTCAGTGCCGACCAGGGCGGTCGGGTATCAAGCCTGATTGATATGCGCACCGATCCCACTCCACTGGAGCGGCCCTCTTTTGCCGTTGGCGTCAACCTGGTCAGCACGTATTTTTCCCTGGAAACACCCTTGTTTCGCCGGAAAGGCGGTTTGTTGTTTGCCGGCCGGCACGCTTTTTCGGGCGTGTTGCAAAGCTCCGGGTATCAAAAATTGTTTGGCTTTGCCACCCAGGACTCAAGAATCAAAAGCGAACTCGAGACCCAGCAAAACGACTCCCTGCTTCAAAAAGCCTTTCGCGTTTTTCCATATTCGACTTTCAGCGATGGCAACCTGAAACTTTGGCTCCGGCCCAATGCCCGTACCTTGCTCGACCTGAATGTGTACCTGGGCTACGATGTCCTGCGTTACCGCCGCGAGTTGGACCTCCGACAGTTTGGCACCTACCTGGCCGCCGCCGATACGGTGAATATTGTTAATTTTGGAATGAGTGCCCACGTGCACCGCGACTGGACCGAAAACTACTCCTCCGAATGGCGTTTTGCAGTCAGCAATTATAAAAGCACCTACGACTTTACCGGCACTACCAATCCCGATGTGCCCCAGCAGTATTACCAGCACCAGGACAATACCCTCGGCGAAGGGGTGTTGCAATTTGACAACAACTGGCGCTTTTCCCGCCGGCATCATTTGCAATTCGGAGTACAAATCATCAAAACCGGCAATTTTTTCCTCGATTCGCTGCAAAACAAGCCCGATCCCAATGCCTCACGCCGCCTCCAGATCGACCTGCCCTCCAACCAGTCGGCACTCTACGGCATTTGGCGGCTGGGCGATAGCGCGCACTGGTACCTGGAGGCCGGCTTGCGTCACGTGACCTTCAATTATACTACCCAATCCTACTGGGAACCCCGGCTTTCTGCTCAATGGCAGACCGGCCCGCATCTTCGCCTGAAGGCCTTCGCGGGGGTATTTCACCAGTTTATGCGCCGGGCCTATGTGCCCAATATCCTGGGCCTCAACAACAGGGCCTGGGTGACGGCCGACGACAACCTGCAACTGCCTGTGCTCGAAAGCCGGCAGGTGTCGCTGGGGTTTACCTTTGAAAAAAAAGGCTGGCTGCTCGACGCCGAAGTGTACGGCAAGGTGCTGGAACCCGTCACCGGCGTGGACCTGCGCTTCAACGGCACACCCGATCTGTCGCTCTGGGCAGCCCGGGGCACCGAAAATGTGGGCGGCCTGGAGTTGTTGCTTCGCAAACGCTGGGGCCGCTACACCCAAGTACTGGCCTACACCAACAGCCGCGCCGATATGCAATTTGATTCCCTGAACCAGGGCAATGTTTTTCCTTCTGATTTCGATCAGCGGCAGGCCATCAACTGGACCCACAACCTGGGTTTCAAACACTGGTCCTTTTCCCTGTCCTGGAATTACCACTCGGGCCGGCCTTACACGCCTCCCACCGGCGTCAATACCCAAACCCGTCCAGACGGCACAGTGGCCACCAGTGTTGCCTATGGCCCGCGCAACAGTGCCCGTTTGCCGGATTACTCCCGGTTGGACAGCAGCATTCAATATCATTTTGGAGAAAAACACCTGACCGGCACACTCGGGTTGTCGGTCTTTAACCTCCTCAACCACGCGAACCTGCAACAACGCGAGTTTTTTGTGCAAACCTTGTACGATGCCAACGGCGATCCGGAGACGTACACCACTGGCACCATCGAGCGCGGATTGTTAGGGCGGATGCCCAATATTTTCCTGCTGTTGCGCTGGTAAAGCGGTTCAGGCGGGCACCAGGCTGAGTTGTTCCACCGCGTGCTCGAGAAAATTGGGAATAATTGTATCGAAGGTGCGCTGAATTTTCAGCGGGTTGGCGAGGTCCCGGATCATTCGGTCGTAGCGGGTTTCGCCGTGCTCATCAACGATGGATTGTTTCCGCGCGGGTTCCATAAAATAACTCAGCAGGCCGTTCGGATCGGCCTCGGGGTGAAACTGAGTCCCGATCATTTCCGGGCTGAACCGCACGGCCATCAGCGCCCGCTCGTAGTGCACATGCGGCCGCAATTTTTCCATACACAACACCTGCGCGCCCATGGCCTGGAGGCGTTTGTGGTTGGGGTTGACAACCTGATAGCGCCGGAAATCGGCGATGTAAAACGGGTCGGGCAAGCCTTCAAAAAATTCTTCTTCTTTGCCCCAATGGGTTTTGTGCACCGGGTAGGTGCCAAACGACATTTTATACCGCTCCGTCACTTCGCCCAAACCAAAATGCCAGCAAGCCATTTGAAAAGAATGACAGATAAAAATGCAATACTTTTTGCTGCGGCCGTTGGCGCCTTCCGAAGCGGCAATGCTCCGGTTCCATTGCCAAAGCGATTCGATCAATTCAAAATACCGGTCGAACCAGGGGCCATCGTTGAGCAGAGGATCGCCGGGGCCGCCCGAAAAAACATACACATCGTAAGACAAGTCAGGGACTTCGTTTTTGGCACGCACGTCAAAATGATCGGAGCGCAGTACATTGGCATATCGGGCCAGCATCGTGCGCAGCATCGGGATGCCGCGGTTGGATTCACCATTGTACATATCGAGGAGAGCAGCACGCAACATAAGCAAACAGTCGGGTTGGCAATTAGCAATACGATAAATTAGACCACAAATCCGGCCAGGGTCACAACCAGCCGTCGACACGCCTGCTTCAAAAACAGATCAGGCAGCGCGTGTGGTTAGCCACACGCTGACAAAAACATGCCAAAAAAGATTAGGGAAAGGGAAATGATCCGTGTTAAATCGGGACGGGAAAGCAAAGATCGGATTTCAACACCGTTATTCTGCTTTTGGAATCATAATTTTGTGCCGCGTTCGCACATGCCTTATACAAACCTGTTCGGGCCGATCTATTATGAAATTTGTATCCGAAGATATTTTGGACAACATCATCGATGAGCTCGATCAGATGGATGACGATCAATACGAGAACCGGATGGAGCAGTTCTCCAAGGAACAACCGGTACTCGTCGCTTATTTGTTTGACGAAGAAACTTTTCACCTCCTCACCGAAGACGAAAAGGGCTACGTCCAGTACCTATCCCTGATCGTATGGCTGGCCAATGCCCGGGTGAATGGCCCGGTAGAGTCGGTCAGTGAAGAAATGATTGGACAGGCCGAGGAAAGAAACTACGAACTGCTGGAGGCCAGCACCGCCAAGAACTTCCGCGACCGGCTCAATGTGTTTTTTGAAAATACGCCGCAGGAAGATCTGCTCGCTTTTGCTGAAGAAGCCGTGCTCGACGAAGAGGAAGAAGGCGGCGAACCCCTGGTCACCAAAGAAGGCCGCGAGCCGATTTTTATTGCGGTCAAAACGGTGATTGATGTGCTGACGGCTGTGCACTGAGCATCTATCGGGAAAGCCCTTGGCTTTCCCTTATTTTTGTATAAATCTACGCTCCGGTGTGATAAAAGTCATTCCGGTGGCCCATCCCCTTGTGGTACCTTTGTTCCACTATGGCACGAGTAAGTTTGTTTTTGTTGTTGGGTGCCTGCCTGATTTTGCTGGCGACTACGGCGTTTGAGCCGGGCGAACAAGGCCCGCAAACCAGCGAAGACCTGGGGCGGCTGTTGTTTGAAGATCGTATCCTGTCTTCAGACGAGAGCATCAGTTGTGCATCCTGCCACCTGCCCGCGTTCGCGTTTTCGGACACCTCGGCGGTCAGCGTGGGCGTTTTTGGCCAAAAAGGCCAGCGCAATACCCCCGCCATCACCAACATGAGCGCGCGCCCGGCATTTTTTTGGGACGGCCGCGCCGGCACCCTCGAGCAACAGGTCTTGCAACCCATCGAAAACCCCATTGAGATGAACCTGCCTTTGCCTGTAGCCCTCGACCGCTTGCGGCAAAATGCCCGCTACAAAAGTTTTTTTCAAGCCATTTACGGCCGTCAGCCCGACTCCCTTACCCTGGCCGACGCCCTCGCCTCATTCGTCCGCACCCTCGAAACCGGCAACACGCCTTTTGACCGCTGGATGCAACGCCGCGATTCCAGTATGAGCCCTTCGGCCGTGCGCGGCCGCCAGATTTTTATGAACAAAGGCAAATGTTTCGATTGCCACTTCAGTCCCGATTTTACCGGCGATGAATTTCGAAACATCGGCCTCTACGATGGCCAAAAACTAAACGACCCCGGGCGTTTTGCCGTCACCAAAGACTCCGCCGATCTCGGCAAATTCAAAGTGCCCGGCCTGCGCAATATTGCCGTGACCGCGCCCTACATGCACGACGGCTCCTTCCGCACCCTGCGCGAAGTGATCGACTATTACGACCAGCCCGACAAGTTTGTCACCCACAGCAAAAACCGGGACCCCCTGCTCGCCCAGCCGCTCGCCCTTACAGAAACGGAAAAACAAGACCTGGAGGCTTTTCTATTGGCCCTCACCGACGAGCAGTTCAAACCCGCCAAGTAAGTCGCCTCTTCCAAACCTACGTTGCATTTTCCAGGGCCTTCCGCATCGCGGCGGCTTTCACCAGGCATTCTTCATACTCCTGCTCCGGCACCGAATCGTACACAATGGCGCCACCCACCTGGCAGGATAGGTATTGCGCACCCTCGTGGTACAAAATGCTGCGAATCACTACGTTAAAATCAAAATCGCCCTCTGGTGTGCAATACCCCAGCGCCCCGGAATACAGGCCGCGCCGGCTGCGCTCGTAGCGTTCGATCAAGTCCATAGCCATTACCTTGGGCGCGCCAGTCATGCTACCCATCGGGAAGGCATCCCGCAGGGCATCCAGCGGATGGGCGCCTGGTCGCAGGGTGCCGGCTACCGTCGAGATCATTTGGTGCACTGTTTGGAAGGAATACACCCCAAATAATTCCTCCACCCGTACTGTGCCGGGCAGGCAATGGCGGGCCAGGTCGTTGCGCACCAGGTCCACGATCATCACGTTTTCGGCGCGGTCCTTTTGACTTTGGGCTAGTTCCTGTCGCACCAACGCATCCGTGCCGGGGTCCGGGTGCCGGCGACGGGTGCCTTTGATGGGCTGGGAAACCAAAGTGGAGCCTTCTTTGCGCAAAAAACGCTCCGGGCTGGCGCAGAGCAAGTGCCGGCCCTGCCAGCGCAGGTAGGCCGCAAAAGGCGCCCGGGTCAGGTTGTTCAGGCGTCGAAAGGTGGGCGCCGGCTGGATCTGGACCTGTTCGGCATAAAACTCCTGGCACAAATTCATTTCGTAGACGTCGCCGTCGATGATGTGTTGCTGGATGGCCGCTACCGTATTCAGGTATTCGGCTTTGGATATGCGTGGGCGCAGCGCAATGGTGTCGCCAGGTTCAGGCGCCGCTGGTGTTTGCGCCTGGATAGCCTCCCAGACCAGCCTGGGAGGAAGGCTCAGGGTGTGAATTTCGATCTCCCAATGGCTGCCGGCAGCTGCACGGCGGATGCCGGCCACCGTTTCCGGTTGAAAAAAGAAAAGATCGGGGAAACCAATTCCATCGGGGTGCCCGGACTGGAGGCGCTCCAATTCATTTTTCAGGTCGTAACCAAAGCCCCCGAAAAGCCAGTCTTTTTTTTGCTGGGCAAACGTTTTGAACCCGGCAAAGGCATCGCCAGCAGGGGCCTGGAACAGTGCCGCTGCACCGGTGGCTACCAAGCACTCCCAGCGACTGTGTTGATCGGCGGGGTATTCGTTGCTGTCGAGGTACACGGCTATCGGAAAAGTGCAGGCCCAATCGAGCAGGCGGTTTTTCGCAGCGGCCAGCTCGGGCAGCGGAAAACGGGCGGTATGTCGTGTGGTGGGTTTCAAAAAATTGTCCTGTCGGTAGTTTTATGTTTCATGCTGCGACACCAGCACGCCGGCAGGCCATTCCAGCGTCTGGGCTTCGTCGGTGCTTACTTTCCACAACAAGGCTTTCAGGTGCAGCAGTTTATCGGCCACCTCGCTTTGGCGGATGCCAATGCTGAGCAGGGCGCCGGTATCGCTGAATTCTTGCTGACCGAGTTCCAAGCCTAGTTTTTTCAGGGCATTCATCAGGTCGGGCAGGAGGGCATAGTCGACCTGAATATGAAAATGATCCGATACGATTTTTTCGACGATTTGTGCTTGGCGCAGGGCTTCGGCCGTGCTTTCGCGGTAGGCCTGAATGAGGCCGGAGGCGCCCAGCAGGGTGCCGCCGAAATAGCGCACCACGATGGCGACTACATCGGTGAGGCCGGCGGCGTCGATTTGGCCGAGGATAGGGCGGCCGGCGGTGCCGGAGGGTTCACCGTCGTCGTTGGCCCGAAACCGATGTCCGTCGAGGCCGAGGCGCCAGGCGAAACAGTGGTGCCGGGCTTTGAAATGCGCCTTGCGCAAGGCTTCCACCCGCTCCATCGCCTCCTCCTCGGTGCGCACCGGGTAGGCAAAAGCCAAAAATTTGCTACCCCGGTCTTTGAATTCGCCGGTAGCTGCTTCAGAAAGGGTGAGGTACGAATCGGGCAGTTGAGCCATGGGCGGCAAAGGTAATTGGGGAACGGTTATTTTGTTAAGTCGGCGCAAGTGTTTTTTCTTGTAAAAAATTCATTTTCAAGCAACTAGGGATAAATTAAATTTCAAAAAATGTATTTGCCTGCTGTGGCTGAGTCTGGAATTATTCAATCTTTAAGATTCATTTCTTAAAAAAACAGGCACCCCATGCGCGAAGACTTTTTACATTTTCTCTGGCGATGGCGCCGCTTTGATGCCCGCGATTTGTACTGCACCGACGGCCAGGTCCTGGAAATTCTGCACCCCGGCGAACCCAATCCACACGCGGGCCCCGATTTTTTCAACGCCCGCATCCGGTTGAACGAAACGCTTTGGGCGGGCAACGTAGAGATCCACCTGAATGCCTCTGATTGGCTGGCGCACCGGCACGATGAGGACCCCGCCTACGACAATGTGGTGTTGCACGTGGTGCTCGACGAAGACCGGCGGCTGTGCCGGCGAAGTGGCGAGCCGCTGCCTTGCCTGGTGCTCCGGCCCCGTATCCCGCCGCAATTGCTGGACAAATACCTGCGCCTGGAGCACGAGCGCGCCTGGATCCCTTGCGAAAAAACCTATGGGCTGGTGCCGGAAATCGTCCGGCACAATTGGCTGGACCGCTTGTTGGTGGAACGACTGGAGCAAAAAACGGAAGCCGTGCGGCAAGCGGTGGAGGCCAGCGGGCAGCATTGGGAGGAGGCGTTTTACCGTTTGCTGGCCCGCAATTTTGGCTTGAAAATAAACACCGAACCTTTCGAGGCGCTGGCGCGCAGCCTGCCCTTGCGTGTTTTGGCCCGGCACAAGGACCAATTGTTCCAACTGGAGGCGCTGCTGTTTGGTCAGGCGGGTTTGCTGGAAGGGGGGTTTGCCGACGAATACCCGCAGGCACTGGCAAAAGAATACCGGTTTTTGCAACAAAAATATGCCTTGGTGCCACTGGAGGGAAGTCAATGGAAATTTTTCCGCCTGCGGCCATCAGGTTTCCCCACGCTGCGGCTGGCGCAATTGGCAGCGCTGATCCACCGCTCTTCGCAGTTGTTCAGTGTACTGCTGGCCAGCTGGAATACGGCTGAAACCGAAGCGCTGTTTCAGGTAGAAACCAGTGCCTATTGGCAAACGCATTTTCGTTTTGACAAAAGCACCGACAAGCGAACCAAACCACTGGGCCGCGAATTTGTACATTTGCTGCTCATCAATACCGTGGCGCCGGTTTTGTTTCACTACGGCAACGCCAAGGGACAGCCCGACCTGCAAGACCGCGCCCTGCGCCTTTTGGAGGAACTGCCGCCCGAGTCGAATACCATCGTGGACAACTGGTCTGCCCTGGGCCAACGGGCTGCCCATGCAGCCCAGTCGCAGGCCTTGTTGCAGTTAAAAATGCACTACTGCGATGCCCGGCGCTGCCTGGAATGTGCCATCGGTAATGCTATCTTACGCTGATTATGCCTCGTTCGCTTGCTTTGTTTTTGTCGATTATCGGCCACCCCATGTTGGTGCCCACCTATGCTTTATTGCTGCTACTCGCCATCAATCCGTATGCGTTCGGGACCGGTAGCCTCCTGGATACCAAAGCCATTTTGCTGTTGATTTATGTTTTTACCACTTCCGCGCTGATTCCGGGTATCGGTATTGGGGTGATGAAACCCCTGGGGTTTGTGCAAAACCTGGAGTCGCCCGAGCAGCAGGAACGCACCGGCCCCTACATCGTGGCCGGTATCTTTTACCTCTGGTTGTATAAAAATATCAGTTCGGGAGGGCAGGTACCCCCTTTGTATGTGGTTTGCTTGTTGGGGGCTACGATCAGTCTTTTTTTGGCCTTTTTTGTCAATATTTTTACCAAAATAAGTGCGCACGCCACGGGCATGGGCGGTTTGGTGGCGATGTTGTTGCTGACCAGTTTCGAATGGCCGGGCTCGATGCTGGGTCTGGCGTTGCCGGGTACTACCCTGGAACTGAGCCTGCCGGTGGTGGTGGGCGTGGCCGTTGTATTGGCCGGCCTGGTCGGTTCGGCACGACTGGTGCTGAAGGCGCATGTGCCGTCGGATCTCTGGCAGGGCTATACGGTGGGCTTTGTGTCGGTCTGGCTGGCCAAAGGCATTCTTTGAGGCCGGCTTAGCAGCTGTATTCTACAAAATACATCTCGATTTCACCTTTGTTTTTGGCGGCCAGCCGCCCTCTGTAGCTACACGGGAATACCTCTTTGACCTGTTCGTAGGTGGTGCCTGAGATATTGATCTTGTGCGATTCGCTGCCTTGTTCGAGGCGGGCGGCAGTATTGACGGTGTCGCCCCAGATGTCGTAGGCAAATTTGTGGCTGCCCACTACGCCTGCCACCACCGGGCCGGTGTGGATGCCGATCCGCATTTCAAACTGGGGTTTGCCTTCGGCGGCTTTTTGCTCCATAAGTGCCCGCAAGCGGCATTGCATTTCAATGGCGGCGCGTACGGCGTCTACGGCGTGGGTTTGGTTGGGGGTAGGGAGCCCCCCGGCGCACATGTAGGCATCGCCGATGGTTTTTATTTTTTCCAACCCGAATTCCAGGACAATTTCATCGAACAGGCGAAAACAGGCGTCCAGTTCGGCAATCAGGGCTTCGGGTGATACTTGTTCGGCGATTTGGGTAAAACTTTTGAAGTCGGTGAACATTACGGTGACCGATTCGTAGCGCACGGGCTGTACGGTGGCGTTGCTTTTGAGTTCGGAGGCCGTAGCGGCGGGCAGGATATTGGTCAGCAGTTCGTCGGCGCGTTGCCGTTCGTGTTCGATAGCGGCGTTTTTATCTGCCAGTTCGCGGTTAGAGCGGGCGCGCAGGCGGTTGAGGTTGTAGAGCAGGGCAATGACCAGGAGCAGGGCAAAGGCTCCGCCGAGGAGGGCGTACTGGCGGTTTTGGGACTTGGCCAACAGGGCTTCCTGTAGCAGGATGGCTTGTTTTTGTTGTTCGATCTGCTGCTGTTTTTTTTCATCGGCAAACAGGACTTCTTTGCTGACAAAAATGGAACTGTTGCGCTCGTTGAGTTTTTGGTAGCGGAGCTCGTCGTATTTCACCCTGAAATCGTAGGCCTTGGCGTATTCGCCCAGCGCGGCGTATACCTCGGCAAAGTCCTTGTAGGCGCCCTGGATAAACTTGGTGTCCTCTATTTCCTGGGCCAGTTTGTAGTATTTACGCACCAACTCCAGCGATTTTTGCTGTTCTCCGGCCCGGTAATACACATCCCCCATGGTATTGTAGGTTTCCATGAGGCTGGGCGTGTCGCCGGTTTCCAGGCAAATTTTTTCGGCTTGCCGGAGGTAATCAAGCGCGATTTTGTAATTGCCCAGGTGTTTGTGGGCGTCGCTGATGTTGATAAAAACATTGGCCTGGCCGGGCAGGTCGTCGAGGTTTTTCCAGATGTCGAGCGCCCGCATGTAGTAGCCGATGGCTACGTTGGAGGAGTCGAGCTCGTCGAGGGCGTTGGCGTAGTCGGTGAGGGCTTCGGCCAGGTGGCCGGGGTCCTGGAGGGCTTCGCGGAGTTTTAGTTCCTGTTCATACCAGACCCGGGCTTTGGCATATTGGTCCAGTTCGAACTGGATATGGCCCAATTGGGCGGCCACCTTGGCCATGCCGTCTTTGTCTTTTTGGGCTTCGAGGATGCTGCGGGCGTCGTACAGGTGGCTTTGGGCTTCGGTGTACAGGCCCATTTCCTGGTAGGCGCCGGCGATGTTGAACTGGGCCCGGGCGATCCGGATGGTATCGTTGAGTTGTTGCTGGATGGCCAGGTTTTCTTTGTGAAAAATGAGCGCGGAATCAAAGCGCCCCGACATTTCGTACAGCACGCCGAGGTTGTTCAGGGAGGCGCCTACCTCGCGGAGGGCGCCCAGTTGGCGGCGCAGGTCGAGGGCTTTCCGGTAGTGGCGTTGTGCAGTGGCATAATTGCCGCGAATTTCTTCCACCACGCCCAGGCCATTCCAGGCGGTGGCTTCACCTTTGACAAATTTCAGGCGCCGGGCCAGCTCGATGGCTTCCTGGAGGCGCTGGTCGGCTTCATCGGTGTTCGATTCGTTGATTTCCCAGGCGAGGTTGGTGAGCAGGACGACGCGCTGGGTGTCGGCCGGCGCTTTGGCCAGCCGTTGGGCCAGAGAATCGGCGGTTCGGTTGGTTTGGGCCAGGGCCGCAGTACCGCACAGGAATGAGAGCCCCAATATCCAGAGGGGTAGTTTGTGCTTACAGATTCGGACGGACCAATGTTTCATTTCGAGGCGGAAATTAAGACAATGCCCCCGTTAAAATGGCAGTTGAACTGAATTTTCGGCTAATGTAGGTTTAGCCGAACTTGTTTTGACCCGTTCTTGCCGGGCTTTGCTGTATTTTTACCTCGAAAAGACAAGGCATTGAAAATCTTTTTCAACACCTGTGCGTTTTGAACGCAGCCTAACCACTTTTAAAAGGTTTATTCCGGTCCTACATTATGTCCATGATTCGTCGTTTTGCATTAACCCTGGCCTTGTTGGCCTGTATCAATAGTCGGATGTATGCTACGTATATCCTCATCCCGATGGATGAAACCAGTCAAACCGATCACCTGAAGGCCTATGGCATTACCTATTGGGTCTTGTCGCAAGGCGCGGAAGCCTATTGGTTGCTCAATTACCGGGGCGGAAGTTTTGTGTTGCCCAGTACGCCTTCAATTATCAATGAATGCGAACTCCGGCATGTCAAATACGAGTCGATTGCCGATGCGCAGTTTGCGCTGATCCAGAACGAGATTCTGAACCCGGAAGTGAACATGGACGTGATCAAACTGGAAAAAGCGCCTAAAATCGGGGTGTACACGCCGGTCACCAATGAAAAAGGCGAGGTGCTGCAACCCTGGGACGATGCGGTGACGATGGTACTGACCTATGCCGAAATTCCGTACGACCGCTTGTACGATACCGAGGTGCTGCAAGGCAAACTGTTGGAATACGATTGGCTGCACCTGCACCACGAAGATTTTACGGGCCAATATGGAAAATTTTATGCCAGCCACAGCAACCAGCCCTGGTACCGCGAGCATGTGCGGATGATGGAGAACCTGGCCCAGGAGAACGGTTTTAGCAAGGTGAGTGCCCTGAAACTGGCGGTAGCAAAAAAAATTGCCGAGTACGTGTCCGGCGGCGGGTTCATGTTTGCCATGTGTTCGGCCACAGATACCTACGATATTGCCCTGGCGGCCGACGGCGTGGATATTTGCGCGGAAATTTATGACGGCGATCCGGCCGACCCGAATGCACAAAGCAAACTGGATTTCTCCAAAACGCTTGCGTTTGAAAACTTCCAACTCATTCGCGACCCACTCACCTACGAGCACTCTACAGTCGACCACAACCTCGGCCGCAATGTAAATCCCGAACAAGACTATTTCACCTTGTTTGATTTTTCAGCCAAATGGGATCCCGTGCCGACCATGCTGACGCAATGCCATACCCGCACGGTCAAAGGGTTTATGGGGCAAAGCACGGCCTTTTTGAAACCCTACATCAAATCCAATGTACTCATTATGGGTGAAAACAAGCCTGCTAACGAAGCCCGGTATATCCACGGCACCTACGGATTCGGGTTCTGGACCTTTTACGGCGGGCACGACCCCGAAGACTACCGGCACTATGTGGGCGACCCCCCGACCGATCTTTCGCTGCACCCCAGTTCACCGGGTTTCCGCCTGATCCTCAACAATATTCTTTTTCCGGCGGCCAAGAAAAAACACCAGAAAACGTAGGCCCGCGGCCCGCTACCGGCCGACATCCCGGCTTTTTCCCCTGCGGAAGAAGCCGGGATTTTTTTATTGGGCGGGGCCAAAGAAGCCGCTTGTTTGCTGTTTGTTCATACTAACTTCATATTGGCTTAACACCCCGGAAGCGCTGGGCGGGTACCTTTGTGCCACTATACAGCAGTAGAACTATGTTACAATACCCGCGCCTATTTCACCACACCCGCTTCACATTCGGTCGCTCTATTATGTCTCCCCGGCATACACTCCCAGTTTATTCAGGTTTTATACAGGGGCGGGTGTCACACAAGGCGCGGGCCTTTGATCTTACTATACCTTCAAATACCATCGGGTCAGTATGAAACGCGCACTCGATATTGTAATCTTATCCGACATTCACCTGGGCACCTACGGTTGTCATGCCCGGGAACTGCACCATTATCTGAAAAGTATCGAACCCAAGACCCTGGTGTTGAACGGCGATATTTTTGACATCTGGAATTTCAAAAAGAGTTATTTCCCCAAAGAACACCTCGAAGTGGTGCGGCGGATCATGAAAATGGCGGTGAATGGTACTAAAGTGTATTACCTGACCGGCAACCACGATGATTTGCTGCGCAAATTCGGCGAGATGTCGCTCGGTTTTGTTCACCTGCGCAACAAACTGGTTTTTCAGGTGGATGGTAAAACCCACTGGGTGTTTCACGGCGACGTGTTCGACGCCAGCATTCAACGCGCACGCTGGCTGGCCCGGCTGGGTGGCGAAGGCTACGACATGTTGATTCGGATCAACCGCCTCATCAATGGCTGCCGGCGTTTGCTGGGTTGGCCGCCCGTATCGTTTGCTGCCCGGGTGAAAAAGAGCGTGAAAGGGGCTGTAAAATATATCAGTGATTTTGAAGAAACTGCCATTCAACTGGCTGCCGAGAAAGGATACGATTATGTGGTATGCGGCCATATTCACCGGCCACAAATCCGCCAGATTGAAGCCGCCAATGGCCGGCAAGTGACCTACATGAACAGCGGCGACTGGGTGGAACACCTCACCGCGCTGGAATTTGCGCAGGGAAAATGGCAGATTTATACCTACGACGAAACAGACTTCGAGGTGCTGAGCCCCATGTTGCAGGTGCCCGAGCGGGAATCCAAAGCCGCCCGGATTAAACAGGAGGAAATGACGCCTGATATGGCCGGATTGGCCGCCTTCGATGCCGTGTAACCCAATTTTATTGAATACCAGTTGACGCCAAAAAACAAACAAATAACCACTTGTGGGTGGTTAGCCGGGGTGGACAGGCTTAAGAAATTGCGCTCCGGTTCATTTGCCAAGATGCTTTTGCTTCATACATTTGATTGATTTGCAATTAAAAAAGAACCGGGCACAACAGCGTTGTCCGGTTTTTTGTTTTGTGGTCGGTGTGCTACATTTGCCCACCCTAATCATTACTGATCGTGAGCGAGTTATTGAATCCCCAATCGGTCGATACCGACGGCCATCGCATCCTGCATTCCCTGCGAATTTCCCGAATACTGTTACCAATTGCCCTGGGCGTGGCGGCGGTTGCCTATTTGTTTTACCGGCAGTTTGACCCCGCGCAGTTTCGCACCATCCACTGGTCTGCGCAGGCTTTTGCCTGGATTGCCCTGGCCCTCGGGCTGCTGGTAGTTCGGCATCTACTGGCCTCGTACCGCATGTACACCATCACACGGGGGTATTTTTCTTTTCGAAAATGTATCCAGCTGCTGGTGTTGTGGGAATTTAGCGGGGCGCTCACGCCTACGAGCAAGGGTGGCCCTTTTGTGATGTTGTTTGTGCTGACGCGCGAACATTTGCCGGCGGGCCGTACGGCAGCGGCCGTTTTTTACACCATGATCTGCGATTCGGGGTTTTTCGTGCTCAGTTTGCCCATTTTGCTGGCCGTGTATGGCCCGCCAATGTTGTACCCGGGTATGCAATCGTATCAGGATGTTGGCCTGGCAAGTGGGGCGTTTTTTGTCACCTACGGCCTGATGGTTCTGTATTGGCTGCTTTTGGTCACTTTGCTGATGCTGCGGCCGGTGTATGCCCAACGGGCTTTGCATTGGATGGCCCGGCACCGCTGGTTGAGCCGGTGGGCCGTTCAATTGAACCGCCTCGGCGATGAGTTTGCCCTTGCCGCCGGCGAAATTCGCCAGCAAAACTGGCGCTACCACCTGCGCATTGTGCTGAGCACAGTGGGCGCCTGGACGAGCAAATTCCTGTTGATCAATGCCCTGATCATCGCTATTGTGCCCAGCACGCCGCTGGACGGCGCCACCCAGGCCTTTTTGTATGCCCGCCTGGTGGCGATGTTCACCATTATGTCCTTTAGCCCCACCCCCGGCGGAGCCGGCCTGGCGGAAGTGGCCCTCTCCGGCTTTATCTCGGATTTTGTACCCACGGGTATTGGGTTGGTCGTGGCTTTGCTTTGGCGGGGTATGGCTTTTTATGGCTACCTGCTGCTGGGCGCCCTGATCGTGCCGGGTTGGGTGAGCCGCCAATTGGCATCCCGCAAAGTACAGAAGCAAACGCCCGGGATCGAAACACCGTAAAGGCCCCGGGCGCGGGCTTAGCCCAGCAATTGCTCGGCGTGCTTGGCCGTATCCACTTGGGCAATAATGCTTTCGATCTTGCCGGTCTCGTCGATGACGAAGGTGGTGCGGTGGATACCGTCGTAGGTACGGCCCATAAATTTCTTTTGCCCCCATACGCCATACGCCAGCGCCACAGCATGGTCTTCATCGGCCAACAAACTGAACGGTAGTTGGTATTTTTCCTGGAATTTGACGTGTTTTTTGACAGAATCCGGGCTCACGCCCAAAATTTCATAGCCTTTGGCTAAAAAACGGGGGTACCCGTCGCGCAGGCTGCAAGCCTCCGCCGTACAGCCGGGGGTATCGTCTTTCGGATAAAAATACAAAACCAGTTTTTTGCCCCGAAAGTCGGTCAATTGCACCAGTTGGCCTTTTTCGTTGGGGACTGAAAAATCGGGGGCGGCATCGCCTTCTTTCAAATGAAACATCTGTATTGCGTTTGGTGTGTGGAATGGGAAAACGGAAAACCCCGTTGATTGTTCAGCAGGGTGGCTGGCGGCAGACTACAAATCGCCCAATTGCGGCCGGATGAGCAATTCTTCCACAACGGCTGAATCGGACAGGGAATAAGCCGCCCATACCATGCGGGCCACATCGTCGGCTTGCATCAGCCGTTCGGTAGGGAAATCGGCGCCCAGCCAGGAATCTGACCAGGTGGCGCCGGGCAACAGGGCGGTTACTTTCAAGCCAAAAGGCTTCATTTCTTCGCGGAGCACCTTTGAAAAGCCCAGCATGGCGAATTTGGTGATGGTGTAAGAGCCGCCGTTGGGGTAGGCCATGATACTGGCGATGCTGCACAGGTTGAAAATGTGGCCCCGGCGGTGGGGTTGCATCAATGGCAGTAAGGCCCGGGTGAGGTGGTAGGCGCTGTAGAGGTTGACTTCCATGAGCGTTTCCAGGGTGCCTTCGCGTTCTTCAGAAATGGCTCCCGGCATAAATAAGCCGGCATTGTTGATCAGCACGTCCACTTGTGTCCATAGCCCGCTAACAAAGGCGGCAAAGTGCAGCACATCGGATTTTTTGCTCAGGTCAGCGGCAAAAATATACAGGCGCCGGCCCGGGAAACGGGTTGCCCAATCGGCCTCCATGGCGTCCAGATCGGCTTGTGTGCGGGCACACACACAGATATCAAAGCCCTGGGCGGCAAATACTTCGGCAAAAGCGCGGCCCAGGCCTTTGGTGCCGCCGGTAATCACGGCTGCCGGAGTGCACTCAGCAAGTGAATTCATAGGTGCTTGTTTTTATATTGTATTGAAAATCAATAAGGAGGAAAAAAATAAAAAGAAGTAGGCGCCCGGAACCGGGGATTGAATGCCCAAAGTTTGGAAAAAAACGGCACCTTTGGTCCCTGAAAATTCGGGAGTACCTATGATCGCACTCGATAAAAAATACAATTACCTCTACCACTTCGGCCGATACCTATCGATGATGCGGCAGGCCTTTGGCCGGCCGGAGAAACTCGCCATGTATTGGAAAGAGACCATGCGCCAAACCAACGATATCGGCGTAGGGTCTCTCATCATTGTCTGCCTGATTTCGATCTTTATCGGGGCAGTGGCGGCTGTTCAATTTGCGTATCAGTTAGATGGGCAGCTCATCCCCCGGTACTATATCGGGTACATTGTACGGGATTTGGCCATCATCGAGTTGTCGCCCACCATTACCTGCCTGGTATTAGCGGGCAAAGTGGGTTCCAACATGACGGCCGAGATCGGCGGGATGCGGCAAAAAGAACATATCGATGCCATGGAGGTCATGGGCGTCAATACGGCCGCCTACCTGGTTCGGCCGAAGATGATCGGCGCCCTCATTGCCATTCCGTTGCTGGTTACGTTTTCAGCATTTGTGGCAATCATCGGCGGGTATATCGCCAGCGTGCCCACGGGCCTGATCACCGACGATGAATATATCCAGGGCCTTCGTTCTTTTTTTGCCCCCTACAACGTGTTTATGATGTACGTGAAAGCCTTTGTTTTCGCCTACATCCTCACGACGGTGTCCTGCTACCAGGGGTATTTCGTGGAAGGTGGCAGCATCGAACTGGGCCAGGCCAGCACCCGCGCCGTGGTGTTCAGCGACATCCTGATTCTGCTGGCCGATTACCTGATTGCTGTGTTGTTGACCGGCTAGTACGAGTCATTGCCACTGTACAGGTACCCAAAATGACGTATTTTTAAAAAAAATGGCATGTCCCACATCCTTAAACCTACTATAGAAGCGGCCTGGAACGACCGTTCGCTGTTGCAACAGGCCGGTACCCAAGCAGCCATCCGGGAAGTTATCGAACAACTTGACGCCGGAGCGCTTCGGGTGGCGGAGCAATTGACCGACAAAACCTGGGTCACCTACGACTGGATTAAAAAAGCCGTGATCCTGTATTTTCCGATACAAACAATGGAGACGATTGAAGTCGGCCCGTTTGAATACCACGACAAAATTCCCTTGAAAAAAGGCTTTGCCCAAAAAGGCGTACGCGTGGTGCCGCAAGCCCTGGCGCGCTACGGTTCCTTTATTGAAAAAGGCGCGATTCTGATGCCCTCCTATGTAAATATCGGCGCCTGGGTGGGCGGCGGCACTATGGTTGACACCTGGGCAACGGTGGGCTCCTGTGCGCAAATCGGCCGCAACGTACACCTAGCCGGTGGCGTAGGCATCGGCGGTGTGCTGGAGCCACCGCAGGCCACCCCGACGATCATTGAAGACGAGTGTTTTATCGGCTCCCGCTGTATTGTGGTGGAGGGCGTGCACGTGGAGCGCGAAGCAGTGCTGGGCGCCAATGTGGTGCTCACCCAAAGCACGCGCATCATCGACGTGACCGGAGCGGAGCCCGTGGTGCACAAAGGCAGGGTTCCGGCCCGTTCGGTGGTGATACCCGGCACATACACCCGGCAGTTTCCGGCCGGCGAATTTCAGGTAGCCTGCGCGCTCATTATCGGACAACGCCAGGAAAGCACCGACAAAAAAGTATCGCTGAACGAAGCCCTCCGGGAATACCAGGTAGCGGTGTAAATCCGTTTGGAAACGAATTCTAAGCCCCCCCGCTTAACCAGTGTGCAAGCATAAAACGTATGCAAAAATCCATCGAAATCACCACCACCCAAAACGTCACGATCGAGTACGAACTGGCGAAGCTGCGCGAGCGAGCGGTGGCGTGGTTGCTGGATGCCCTGGTGGTGGCGATCGGCTACCTGATTCTGATTCAATTGGTGCGCCTTATTTTCAGGGACGAATGGCTGGACCAAATCGGCTGGGGGATGCTGGTTGGTATTTTGCCGTTTTTGGCGTTTTTCGTTTACCACATCCTGATGGAAATTTTGAACACGGGTCAGAGTGTCGGTAAAATGGTGATGGCGATCAAAGTCGTACGACTCGACGGCAAAGACCCGGAATGGAGCGATGTATTGCTACGGGCGGTGTTACAATTGGTTGATTCGCTGTTTTCCTTTGGAGTGATCGGCGCCTTGCTGATTAAAACAACGGCCAAAGGCCAACGCTTGGGCGACATGGCAGCCAATACGACCCTGATAAAAATCCAGGGCTACCCATACCAGTATCGCTTGCAGGATATTCTCAGTATTTCCACCTTGCACAACTACGAACCGGTGTACCCGCAAGTGCGCCAATTGAGCGAGCGGGATATGATCTACATCAAATCGGCGCTCAGCCGGCTGCAAAAATACCCCAACCGCGCACACGACGATATCGTGGAGGACTTGGTTACTCAGCTCATGCCGATGCTTCAGATCGAGCAGCGCCCCCTCAACCGGACCGAATTTCTCCGGACCTTACTCCGCGACTACATCGTGCTCACCCGCTAAAAAAAACAGCAGCTGAGGCACCCGATGGCACCTGAGCTGCTGACAATATTAACCAATAACCTCAATTATTTCAGGACAAAATCACCGTAACTCAAGCGGGCTTTCACCAGCCGGGGCGAGTTGGCATCGCCAACAAAGCCTTCTACGGTAGACCGGCCGCCGGAATTGTCGTCGCGCCGGCGAATGGTCGCGCCAACCGGGTATTTCAGATCAGTATGCGTGCCCTCGGCATCAAAGCGGAAACTGGCGCCCCGTTCTACGTTCATTTGAACATCGGTATACTTGCCCACCACTTTAGCCTCTGAAAAATTCCGTCCCAGGGCAGCCACCTGAAGGCTACCATAGGTCAGGTCGGCATCTACCGTCCCGGAAACATTGCTCACCTTGATGTCGGTGTATTGGGCGGTCACATATGCCGCGCGGATATTCTGCACCCGCAGGTTTGCGTATTTCGTTTGCATGCGCAAGTCCTGGATGTCGCCCAGGTTAAAGTCGTCGTATTTGGAGGTGATGCGCACTGTATTGGCCCGGTCTACCTGAAATTCGGAATACTTGGTGTCGATTTGGATATCGGCAGCATCGGTTACCGTCAGGCCGCCATAGCTGATTTGCCCGGTCAGGTTGCGCACTTTGGCAAGCGTGGCTTTTCCATATCCGACGTACAGATCGGCGTCGTTGTTGATGGCTTCCGTGCGCAGATCGCCGTATTTGATCTCGGCCATAAGTTTGCCGTTGAGCGTCGCTACGTACGAATTGCCGTATTTGTTCTTCAGGTCCAGTTGGTTGTCGGCAGGCATCCAAACTTCGTAGTTGATTTTAAAATCCTGACACGATTTGCCGGGCCACCAATCCTTGTTGGACACGTCCACCATGGTTTCCGCTGTGACGTAGCCGGCGGTATTGATAAAATTCATTTTGATCTGATCAAATGTTTTATCGGCATCTCGTTGGTCGTTGGCATTGACAATAATGGTGATATCAATTTTAACCGAGTTTTTGGTCCAGGTATTGACATTTACTTTGCCGTACTTGTTGTAGAGGGCCGCCATGCCGTTGGCCGTGGTCGAAAACTCCCGGTTAATGGTTTTCGTAAATTCCCGGGTTGGGCCATTGGCCACGCCGGGTGCTGCTCCGGATAGCAGGAGGAAGCAGCACAAAAGCAGGGGCTGCCACCGGATCGATTCAAATTTTTTTAACTTCATGATTACCGCTGTTTATCGTTGCTGGTTGCTGTTGTTCCAAATGTTCCAAAACACGGCCTAAAATAGCCGCCTTGGCTTTATAGTTTTCGATCATAGCGCGCACGACCTGTTCCCGGTTGCCGGGCGGCACATTTGCCAGTTCTTCCCGTAGTTCAACCATGACGTTGTCCATTTGATCCAGGTCTTCGTTCAGGTCTTCATCCCGGTGCGAAACGAGGGTGCTGAGTTTTTCCCGTTTCGACGAAATGTCGCGGATGTAATATTGTTCCAGTTCAGCGTACTCATCCGATACATCGCTCATGGACATACCGGACTGCTCCAGTCCTGTTTTATGACCATACCACACTCCAATGCTTAGGCCGGTGATCAACAAGGCCAGCGAGGCGGCGATTTGCAGGAAATTCCGGCGCCATTGTACCCCTATGACCTTGCCTTTGACCGCTGGCAGGGCCTGATCAACGGCGGCCCAGACACGCTGGTCGGGGGTTTCGCTGTCGAAGGCGTCGCGGTGCTGAACGATAAATTGTTCGAGGGGATCGGCCGGGCCGGGGGCGGCGCCATCCAGGGCCGCCGAGATACCGGACCAGACCCTGTCGGATGGGCTGGCTGTATCCAGCAAGAGCCGGTTGTTCAGCAGATACCGTTCCAGGCGATCGGCCGAAGGCAGGCGATCCAGCGTTTTTTCGACGCCATGCCACACCCGCTCGCCGGGCTCGCAGGTATCGAACGCCGTGCGGTTCTGCTGGATAAATTCTTCTACATTTTTGCTGATGGACTTCATTGCTCCGCTGTTTTGCGATTTCTTGGTAGTGCTCCTCCTGGCCGGATTCCGGACCCAAAGAGGCGGCTTACGAATTCAGCATATCGCGCAATTTTGACTTGGCGCGGCTATACTGCGATTTAGAAGTCGCCTCCGTGATACCCAGAATGTCCCCGATTTCCTCATGATCGTATCCCTCCACGGCGTACAACGTAAAAACCATTCGATAGCCATCCGGCAGGCCGGTTATCGCCCGGTTGATGCGTTCAACGCTGTAAGGCAATTCAGGTTCGGGTTCCGGTTCGTCGGAACGTTCGTTCATAGGGGTCAGCTCTTGAAAAGCCAGGCGGCGACTTTTCAAAAAATTGATGCATTTGTTGACCGTGATGCGCTTTATCCAGGCCCCGATGCTGCTTTCATGGCGAAAGGTGTCCAATTTTAAAAACACCTCGATGAACGTACTTTGCAGTAGGTCTTCGGCATCGTGTGGGTTTTGCACCATGCGCAGCGCAGTATTATACATCGCTCGGGAATACAAACGATATAATTCAAACTGCGCATCGCGACGGCCCTGTTTACAGCGTTCGATCAGGTCGCGGTGCGTTTGCGTGGCGTCCATTTTGTGATTTGATTGTATTGACAATTTACCTTTGGTTAGGTTGCACGGGTGGCTACTTTAGAAATGTCAAATTTAGGTCATCGCGGACAGATGCAGGGCATCCAACAGATGCTTTCCGTCAGAATCCAATATTCTTCGTTTTTTTGCAAAAACTTTCAACATGTCTGTTCGACTGCACGTATTAGCCGGCACCCTGGCCCTGTTCTTGTCTCCCGTTTTTCTCAGCGCTCAAATTGAGGATGCCGATATTATTTTTCGCGAACTCCGGGCCCTCGATGGCACCTGGTTTATGCCGCAAGACCGCGGCGACCGGATCGAAACCTGGCACCTGGACAACGACAGTATCCTGTCGGGCCGCGAAATGCGCATCAAGGCAGAAGACGGCGATACGGTGTTGCTCGAAACCAAACGGATTGAGTTGCACGGCCAGGTCATCATGTATTATTCTACCGAACGTGGCCAGAAAAAAAATGAACCCATCGGCTTCGAACTCGTGCTGGCCGATGCGGAAGGATATTTATTTGAAAACCCGGAAAACGCCAACCCGCAAAAAGTGCGCTACCGCCTGCTCGGCAACCGCGAATTGCAAATCTCCACGGAAGGCCGGCGCAACGGCCGCACCGTTACCGAAGAGTTTGTCTTTGAACGCGAGTTTACCCCGGCTGGCGTAGAATTCCGCCTGCGCGCCGGCGCCAATTATTTCACCCAGCGCGGTACCGGCTACCTGACCGCCTCCCCGGCGCCAGAATTTGCCGGCCGCCCTTCTGCCGAAGTGGGCATGCAGGTGTCCCTGCGCGGCAATGGCGGCTTCATAACCGTCAATTTTGAAGCCAGCCTCTCCGGCCGATCCACGCACGCCAAATCCGCCTTTACCGTGTTTACCGACACCTCAGCGATCGACTATGTGCGCGATGTCACCTACCGCCAGGCCTGGCTCGTACTGGCCGCTATTCCGGAAATTACATTGAAACGCGACGGCCGCCTGTCGATCCTGGCCGGCCCGTACTACGGCCGCCTGCTGTTCAATAAAGCCAAAGGCACCGAATTGCCCACAGGCCCCAATATGCTGTTTGACGCCAACGACGATTTCAAAAAGAACGACGTCGGCCTGATCGCCGGCCTTCAGTACAAACTAAATTTTGGCAAAAAAGATATCGGCGGTACCCTGGGCTTGCGCGCCAACCTGGGCCTGGCCAACCTCGACAACCTGTACACCAAACGCCCCACCAACCCGGACCCCAATTTGTACAACGGCCGCATCAGCCTCCAGGGCATATCGTTGTACTACAGCATGAATTTGCTCAAATTGTAATGGCCAAACAAAAATTCTACGTCGTCTGGGAAGGCCACCGGCCGGGGGTTTATTCCAGCTGGGATGCCGCCAAACAACAAATCGACGGCTACCCGCAGGCCAAGTATAAAAGTTTTGGCTCCAAGGCCGAGGCCGAAAAAGCCCTGCGCGGCTCTTACTGGGCCTATGCCGGCCAAAATACCCGAACCGTAAACCGCAAACCCGAAGAACTGGAGAAAATGGGCGTCCGCCTCGACAGCCTGGCCGTAGACGCCGCCTGTAGCGGCAACCCCGGCGACATGGAATACCGGGGCGTACATACCCGAACCGGACAGGAAATTTTCAGGATGGGCCCGCTGCCCGACGGCACCAACAACGTGGGCGAATTCCTCGCCCTGGTGCATGCCCTGGCCTGGCTCAAACAACAAAACAGCCCCCGCACCCCCATTTATTCCGACTCCCGCAACGCCCAACTCTGGGTAAAAGCCGGCCAGTGCCGCACCAAATTAGCCCATACCGGCCGCAACGATCAGATTTTCGAACTCATCGACCGGGCCGAAAAATGGCTGGCCCTCAACCGCGTCAGCAATCCGGTCCTGAAATGGAACACCGAAGAATGGGGAGAAATACCAGCCGACTACGGCCGGAAATAAGTTGGCAGTTTGCAGTAGCAGTTTGCAGTGGCAGTTTGCAGTAGCAGTTGGCAGTGGCAGAATTCAAATGCCGTCGCACTGTGGTTGAGTAGCCCACTGCAAACTGCCCACTGCGACTGCAAACTGCGACTGCAAACTGCCACTGCAAACTGCCACTGCTAACTGCTACCGCCAACTGCCACTGCAAACTGCCACTGCTAACTGCTAACTGCTACTGCCCGAACACGTACTGTACGATATTGGCGCCCATTTGCAGGGCTTTGGTACGGAGATCGATGGGGTCGTTGTGGACGTCATCCCAGCCGTCGCCCAGGTCCGTTTCAAAATTGTAGATACAAACCAGCCGCCCTTGCCAGATGAGGCCGAAGCCCTGTGCCGGCTTGCCGTCGTGCTCGTGGATTTTGGGCATACCGTTCCGAAACTCAAACTTTTGGTGGTACACCGGGTGACTGAAGGGCAGTTCTACAAAATCCAGTTCGGGAAAAACCCGCTTCATCGAGGGGCGCACAAAGGGGTCGAGCCCGTAGTCGTCGTTCAGGATCAGAAAACCGCCACCTTCCAGGTAGGCGCGCAGGTTGCGGGCTTCCAGGTCGCTGAACAGCATATTGCCGTGGCCCGTGGCATACACGATTGGGTAATTGAAGATTTCAGCGCTGCCAGGCTCTACGGTGGCGTATTCGAGGTTGAAATTGGTTCGGAGGTTTTGGTTGCAAAAGCGCGACAGGTTTTTCAGCGAATTCACGTCGTTGTACCAGTCGCCGCCACCGGAATATTTGAGCAAAGCCAGTTGCAGGGTTGGCGGCGTGCTGGCGCCCGGGTTCGAGGTAAAAGCCGTGCCGGCAAAAAAGCAAAAGAGGAAAATCAGGATACGCAACATAGGTTTGTGTACTACAGTTAGTCAAAAAAACGGCGGCCGCCGGGCAATTGGTCCGGCAACCTACGGGTGGCACAGGGCACGTTTTTTAAAATCCGGAATCATCCACACTGTCCAGGTAGCGCCGTATTTCGCCGATCACCGAGGCTACGCAGCCATCATCGAACGGCGAACGCAGGTTGGCCAGCCGCACCAGGTCCAGAAACGATTGGCTGCCACCGGCCTGGCAAAGGCGTACGTAATCGTTCCAGGCGCCGGCATGATCCAGGCGGTCTTTGGTCCAGAACTGGAAGGCACAAATTTGCGCCAGCGCATAGTCGATGTAGTAAAACGGCGAATTGAAGATGTGGTTTTGTTTTTGCCAGAACCGCCCTTCTTCCAGAAAACTGTTGCCGTCGAAGTCGCGGTGCGGCAGGTATGTTTTTTCCAGGCTGCGCCAAACGGCATTGCGTTCGGCGGGCGTCATGTCGGGGTTTTGGTAAATAATATGCTGAAATTCATCCACAGCCACGCCATACGGCAAAAACAACAGGGCATTGCCCAGGTGCATAAAATAGTATTTCTCTGTGTCGGGTCCGAAAAACAAATGCATCCAGGGCCAGGTAAAAAACTCCATGCTCATGGAGTGGATTTCGGCGGCATCGTTGGTGGGCCAGTGGTATTCGTCAAATTCAAAATGGTTGCTGCTCCATACCTGAAACGCATGGCCGGCTTCGTGGGTCAACACGTCGATATCGCCGCTGGTGCCTGTGAAATTGGAAAAAATAAAAGGCGATTTGAAGCCCGACAGGTAGGTACAGTACCCGGAGGGAAACTTGTTTTCGCGGTTGACCAGGTCCATGAGCCGGGTATCTTGCAAAAACTGAAAAAATTGGTGCGTTTCGGGCGACAGGTCTTTGTACATCCGGGCAGCAGCAGCCACGATATCCTCGGGGGTGCCCATCGGCTTGGGGTTGCCTGTCGGAAATTTGTATTCTTCGTCGTAGTATTTTAATTGATCCAGGCCCAGGCGCCGGCGTTGGCGGGCATAGAGCTCACCCGCCAGGGGTACGATCAGTTCGCGGATTTGTTTGCGGAAATTGGCCACCATTTCGGGGGTATAGTCCGAACGCCGCATCCGGGCGTAACCCATTTCCACAAAATTCTGATAGCCCATTTTTTGGGCCATTTGGTGGCGGGTACGCACCATTTTGTCAAAAATAGTCTCGATGGTTTCGCTGTTGCCCGCATAAAAGGTCCATTTGGCCTCAGCAGCCTGGCGGCGGGTGTCGCGGTTGTCCGACAGCTCCAGCGGCAGCAGGCCGGAGAGGTTGTAGGTTTGACCAGCAAACTCGATCCGTACTTTGGCTTTGAGTTTGGTGTATTCCGAAATGAGCGCATTTTCCTGTTGGAGGTCTTCCAGGATCACCGGCTGAAAGGTCTTGACCGCCAGTTCGACGAGCACAAACAATTGGCGGCCGAATTTAGCCTCCAACTCCGCCCGGAACGGCGATTGGATCAGGCTTCGGTACAGGCGGTTGACCAGTTCCTCGTACACCGGCAGGTTTTCGTCAAAATAATTGTTCTCGCCTTCGTAAAAAAGGTCGGCCGTGTTCACCGTATGGCGCACATAGCAGAGGTTGTACATGGTGGAAAAAGCCTCCCGAACGCGGTTGAGCTGATGCAGGCTTTCGATTTGGCCTTCCAAGGTGCCGGCTTCTTCAAACGTGCGCAAATGCTCTTCAAATTGCGCAGCGACGCCGGCCATAACCGGGCGCTTGTAGAGAAAGGATTCGAAGGTTTCGTGGGCGGGGAGGGTGGCTGTCATGACGTATTGGGTATAAGGGTATGAGGGTTGTAAAAATGCAAAGTTAGGGATCGAAACGTCGCCAGGCTATATTTAGCGCCGATTCTGGACCGAAACGGCTTTTACACCGCCAAAGTGTTCGTACTTTGCCCCGAAAAAACGGGAAAATGATGCGATTTGTTTGCTGTTTGCTGGCCTTAACGATTCTTTCAGGACGCCTCGGCGCCCAATCCACGGCATTCGTGTTCAACGGGGGCCTCAGTGTCGGTTTTCAAAAATGGGACAATTCCTTTGACCGCCAACCCCTCTACAAATACCACGCAGCCCTGGCCATCGAATCGGTCAACAATGAAAACGACAATGCCTCCATTTTTGCGCAGATCGGATACCATTTGCGCGGCAGCGCCACACGCTTCCGGTTTTACTACCAGGGCGGCGGTATCGACCAGTTTTCGGAAGAATTCATTTTCCGCAACTTTTCCCTGATCCTGGGCGGCAAACAAAAATTCCCCCTGGGCGCCAGCAGTAAATATTTTTACTATGGCGGTATTCGGGGCGACTATACCTTCAGTACAAATATCGACGAACTGGGCGCCAGCAACATCTACGCCCGGATCTACTACCCGCAAGTGGGTTTTACAAACCGCTGGACCGTCGGCGTGTCGGTCGGCGGTGGCCTTGAGTTTCCGTTCTCCGAACTGGTGGGCGGCCAGTTGGCGCTTTCCGTACACCCCGATTTCCTGTACCAATACGACCAGCCGGCCATTCCCAACGTGATTGACCCGCTCAACCCGGGGCAAAATACTACCCTGCAGGAACGCCGTATCCGCAACATTACGATCGAACTAACGCTGGGGTTGCGCCTGCTGCGCAAAGTGGTGTATGAAGAGTAGCGCGAATGTTCAATTCGCGCACTCTACGGGTGCGCGAATTGAAAATTCGCGCTACAGCGTATCCCAGTATTCCACCGCCCGGCGCGTATGCGGGATGCAGATGGAGCCGCCGACCATGTTGGCCACCGCGAATATTTCAAAAATCTGCTCCGTTGTTACACCCAATTCGTGGCATTTGCCCAGGTGGTATTTGATGCAATCGTCGCAGCGAAGCACCATAGACGCCACCAAACCGAGCATTTCCTTGGTTTTTACATCGAGGGCGCCCTCCTGGTAGGTTTGGTTGTCGAGGCTCCAGAAGCGTTTAATCACCTTGTTGTCCTGCGCCAGGATGCGGTCGTTCATGCGTGCGCGGTACTCATTGAATTCGTTGACCATAAGGAAGAAGAAGTTGAATGTTGGAATGCAGCAAAGGTCAAATTTCGAAGGCGATAAACCGGTATAAAATTCATTTTTCAACACCTACCCACTCCATGCGCGTCGTACTCCAACGGGTTTCCCAAGCCTCCGTCACCATCGAAGGCGTCGAAAAATCACGCATCGGCCAGGGCCTGCTGATTTTGCTCGGTATCGAGCAGGAAGATGGCCCCGAAGACCTCGAATGGCTTTGTAAAAAAATAGCCGCCCTGCGGATTTTCTCCGACGAGGACGGGCTGATGAACCGCTCGGTGCAGGAGATCGGCGGCGAATTGCTGGTGGTCAGCCAGTTTACGCTGCACGCCAGCACCAAAAAAGGCAACCGGCCCTCGTTTATCCGGGCCGCCCGGCCCGAAACGGCGATTCCCTTGTACGAGAAATTTGTGGAAATGCTGGCCCGCGAATCCGGCCGGCCCGTTTGTACCGGCTCGTTTGGCGCCGATATGAAAGTCGCGCTGCTCAACGATGGTCCGGTGACGATCTGTATCGACTCCAAAAACCGGGAATAGCAGGGGGAAAAAGAAAAAAGCCACCGGACCTTGCGTGCGGTGGCTTACCCAAAAACCAAATGAAAACAATCTTCCTACGTGATTAAATCTCTGTGTCTTCGGTTTGAGAGACAGGTTTTATACGCCACTGCCCTTCCCGGGTCACAATTCGTTTAAATTTTTTTCTTCCCCCTCCGGGCTACCCTGGTTTACGGGGGCTAAACCCTACTTTTGCCTGTCCATTTCTAAACGGTCATTCCTATGCAAACGATTTTAGTTACCCTCCACTCCTACAACCGCTACCTGCTCCTGCTCGCGCTCGTACTGGTCTTATACCGCGCCTACAGCGGCTGGCTGGGCCGCAAGCCCTTCGAAAAAGCCGACAATACAGCCTCGGTGGCCTTGCTGGGCCTCACCCACTTGCAAGCCCTGCTCGGCCTGATCATGTACGCCTTTACGAGCACCTGGACCCAAACGGCTTTCGCCAATTTTGGCGGCGCCATGAAGGACCCCATGCTGCGCTATTTCGCGGTGGAGCATATCCTGGCCATGCTGGTAGCCGTTGTGCTGATTCAACTCGGCCGTACGTTTTCCAAAAAAGCGGGCGACGATACGGAAAAACACCGCAAACTGGCCATTTACACCTCCATCGCCGTGGTGATCATCGTGGGTACGCTGGCGCAAAAAGGCCTCCTGTTCGGTAGTTTGACATCCGCCGGCTAATCTTTTTCAGAATTCCGATATTTGCGGCACCAAAAATTGCCAGTTGGCGTTGGCCAATTGGCAATTTTTGTCCCTATTCCATTCCACTCCATCAATCTCCCGGATATGCAGAAACCTGGTTTGCCCGAAGGCACACGCGATTTTGGCCCCGAGCAGGCGCGCAAACGCGCTTTTATTTTCGATACGATCCGTTCGGTGTTTATCAAGTTTGGTTTTCAGCCGATCGAAACGCCGGCCATGGAAAACCTGAGCACCCTCACGGGCAAATACGGCGACGAAGGCGACCAGTTGTTGTTCAAAATCCTGAACAACGGCGACTACCTCAAAGATGCCGATCCGGACTTGCTGGCCACAAAAAACTCAGCCAAACTCATTCCCGCCCTGGCCAAACGCGGCCTCCGCTACGACCTGACGGTGCCTTTTGCGCGCTTTGTGGTGATGAACCGCCACAACCTCACGTTTCCCTTCAAACGCTACCAAATTCAGCCCGTCTGGCGCGCCGACCGGCCGCAAAAAGGCCGCTACCGCGAATTTTTTCAATGCGACGCCGACGTCATCGGCTCCGACAGCCTGCTCTACGAGGCTGAACTGACGCAGATCTACGACGAGGCGTTCGCCCGGCTGAACATCCCGGTCACGATCAAGATCAACAACCGGAAGATTTTGTACGGCATGGCCGAAGCTGCCGGCATCGCCGCGCAGTTTATGGACATGACGGTGGCCATCGACAAACTGGATAAAATCGGTATCGAGGGCGTGCGCAAGGAATTGCTCGAGCGCGGCATCCCGGCCGAAGCGATTGCCCTCATCGAAAAAACACTCGGCGCGAGCAGCCCCGAAGCCCTTCGTCCGCTCTTTGCCAACAGTGAAACCGGCCTGAAAGGCCTTGATGAGATCGAACAACTGTACCGGTATTTGGCCAAAATCAAATTGCAGAACGAACTCAAATTCGACGTCACGCTGGCCCGCGGGCTCAGTTACTACACCGGCTGTATTTTTGAAGTGGCCGCGCAAGGCGTGCAAATGGGCAGCATCGGCGGCGGCGGCCGCTATGCCGACCTCACCGGCGTATTCGGCATGCCGGGCTTGTCGGGCGTCGGTATTTCGTTTGGCGCCGACCGGATCTACGACGTGCTCGATATCCTCGACCGTTTTCCGGAAGCCCTGGCCGAATCGGTCCGGGTACTGTTCATGGCTTTCGATCAGGCCACCCACGAATATGCCTTCGACTGTGTCAGCCAATTGCGCGCAGCCGGTATCCCGGCGGAGTTGTACCCCGAGCCCGGCAAAATGAAAAAACAATTCGAGTATGCCGCCAAGCGCAACATCCCCCTCGTGGCTATTGCCGGCGAAACCGAAATGCAACAAAATATCCTGATGGTAAAAGATCAGGCGAGCGGCGAACAAAAACCGTTGACCATCAGCGAATTAATAGCAACCTGCCAGGCCTGAACACCTCCGGAGCGCTGGCCAAGCATTCATTTGTTTTCAAAAAATTTCAAACGACACTGCAACCTGCGGATCGGGGCCTCCGGTCAATCATCTCGTACTTACGCTTTATTCACAACCAACTAATTCAAGCGAGATGAAAACATTCGTAGCAAAAAGCCGCCTGTTTACCCTGTTACTGCTGAGCATCGCCATCGCAGGTTTGTCCAGTTGCAAAAAAGACAAAGAACCCACCCTGAAAGATGAAGTGACGGGCGACTGGGAAGTAAAATCCTTCACCGAAGACGGGGTGGAACTCATGGAAGTCATCGTCGATAACTTCACCATGGAGTACGAAGAATACTCGGGCAGCAACGGCGACTTCGACTGGCAGATCAATTACATTGACGGAAGCAGCGAACGCGTGACCGGCGATTACGAGGTGGACGTGGAAGACAAAGAAATCAAACTGATCAAAAACGACGGCACCACCACCATGGAATTGGACGTCGACGGCAACGAAATGGTGATCGAAGGGATCATCGACGGAGCCCGGTACGTGATCAAAGCCAAGCGCGACTAATCCCGAAAGATTTTTTCAAAACACGTTTCATACCCAACCGGGGCAGCGCCAGCCGCTAGCCCCGGTTGGTATTTTGGGGCGGTTCCGGCGCCAGTTGCTGCAAATGCAGCAACTGGCGGTACTTCCAGTAGGTTTCCAGGGCCGTGATCCGGCAGATGGTCCAACCCGCGCGGCCATCGAGTATGCCCAGCCGGAGGATGTAATTTCGGATAAATTTAAACGCCGGGCTCAGCCACACCCGCCACCAGGCGCCGCGTTTGCCGCGCTGGTGCATGGCCCGGGCCGCGATGCCGGCATATTTTCGGGCCCGCTCCAGGTGTTCTTCCACCGAATAATAACTGTAGTGCAGCAAGTCGCCGGCCAGCAGCAATGGGGTTCCGGGCTGGTCCATTTCTACCCGGTCGTGCGGGTTTTGGCCGCCCCAGTGGCCGAGGCGCCGGTCAAACAGGCGCAACTTCCGGTCGGGATACCAGCCGCTGTGGTGAATCCATTGGCCGCAATAGTTGGTCAGCCGATTCATGGCGTAGGCAGTGCCCAGGCCCTCGCGCTTCACGGCAAGAATGGAATCCCGGAGCGTGTCGCTCAGGGCCTCGTCGGCATCGAGCGAGAGCACGTACGGGAACCGGGCTTGCTCCAGCGCGTAATTTTTTTGTTCAATATGCCCGCCAAAGGGATGCTGGAGAAAACGCGCGCCTTTTTCCCGGCAAATAGCCTCTGTCTGGTCTGTTGAAAAAGAATCCACCACCACCACATCATCGGCCACGCCCCTCAGCGAATCGAGGCAGCGGCCGATGTTGTGGGCTTCGTTGAAGGTGATGATGACGGCAGAAAGTTGCATCATTGACCGAGCAGGATGGGCGTGGCTTTGCCGCTGCCCATGATCACGATTTTGGAATTGGGCGATGCAGCCAGTTCTTTTTGGGCCTTGATTTGCTCGTATTGGATCAGTTTGTCGGTCAGGGTGGAGGTCAGGATGCGCTGGTAGTCGGAGATACCCTGTGCTTCGACGCGTTTGCGGTCGGCTTCCTGGCGCTCTTTGTCCAGCACAAATTTCATTTTCTGCGCTTCCTGTTCGGCGTTGATTTTAGATTCGATGGTCTGCCGCACCGATTCGGGCAACTGGATGTTGCGGATCAGCAGGTTTTCGAGCACGATGCCGCGTTCCTGAAACTCTTTTTCAATGGTTTGAAAAATCTTCTGCTGAAACTCCTCACGTTTGGTGGAGTAGAGCGCTACGGCATCGTAAAACACCGCGTTGTCGCGGATTTTGGTGCGGGATACCGGCCGCACGATCACGTCCTTGATGTCGGTGCCGATTTTGCGCAGGATGTCGGGCGCCCGCTCGGGGATGATGTGGTAGAGCACCGACAGGTCGATCACGACCTCCAGACCATCAGCGGCAAGCACCCGAATGGCATCGTCGCCCTGGTTGTCGCCCTCGTCATGCACAGCAGACATGGTGTAGTTTTGCGTCCGCACGTCGTAGTGTACTACATTCACCAAAGGGTTCACCACGTTCAGGCCTTCGGTCAGCACCCCTGTCTGCACCTTGCCAAAAAGCGTTTGCACGCCCACTTCGCCGGGCGAAATTTGTACAAAACAGGAGCCCAGCAAGCCCACTACGAGCAGGCCAAGGCCCACAATACGGCCTATTTTGCCCGCGCTGGCGAGGTTCGGATTGGCCTTGGAAAGGGTGGAGGCCACCACTGCAATGAGAATACCCAGAATTGCCAGAAACATTTCGAATGTATTGATTTGGTTAACGGTTCGGCCGGCACACGGCGCCAGTCGGTATCAATTTTCGAATAAATGTAGGTGGAAACAGTCAAATCAACGCGGCAAATAATTTACCCCCAGCGGAAGGAAATATTCCACTGGGGGTAGTGTCTCTCAAAGGAGCAGTTGCGGTAAAAAAATTACACCACGGGGGCAAACTGCCGCAACATACGCACGTCGTTTTCAAACAACAGCCGGATGTCGGGAATATTGAACAGGCGCAAGGCCTGCCGCTCGATACCCATGCCGAAGGCGTAGCCGGAGTACTTTTTGCTGTCGATGCCGCAATTTTCCAGCACCTGCGGGTCCACCATGCCACAGCCCAGGATCTCGAGCCAGCCGGTGCCTTTGGTCAGGCGGTAGTTCTCTTCGGTGTCGGTACCCAGCCAGACATCCATTTCGGCACTGGGCTCGGTGAACGGGAAGAAGGAGGGGCGCAACCGGATTTTGGGTGCGCCAAACATTTCGCGGGCGAAATACAGGAGCGTTTGTTTCATATCGGCAAACGACACCTGTTCGTCCACATACAAACCTTCCACCTGGTGAAACTGGGCGTGCGAGCGCGCCGAGATGGTTTCGTTGCGGTATACCCGGCCGGGAGCAATGATCCGGATGGGCGGCTGGCGGCTGGTCATGACGCGGGCCTGCACGTTGCTGGTGTGGGTGCGCAGCAGCATACCGGGGGCATCCACTACATAAAATGTGTCCTGCATATCGCGCGCCGGGTGGTCTTCCGGCGTGTTCATGGCCGTGAAATTATACCAGTCGTGCTCAATCTCGGGACCGTCGGCCACCACAAAACCGATGCGGTTGAAAATATCGATGATGCGGTTCATGGTCAGGGCAATGGGGTGGCGCGAGCCCAGGGGCAAGGGTTCGCCAGGAGCCGTCAGGTCGATCTGGCCGGCGGCCGAGCGTTCGGCGCGGGCGTCCAGGTCGGATTTCAGGGCCTGGTATTTGGCTTCCGCCTGCTGTTTTAGGGCATTGACCAGTTGGCCAAAATCGCGCTTTTGCTCGTTGGCTACGTTGCGCATTTCGTCCATAAAAGACTTGATCAGGCCTTTGGTACCCAGGTATTGAATACGGAAGGCTTCCAGAGCCTCGGCCGTGGCGGGCGATTCGGCCTCTATTGCTGCGAGCGCCGCCTGCACTTTCGAAAAAATATCGGACATCGGAATAACGGTTGGCACATGGTACGGTACTGCTGCCCCAGAGGGCTGCACAAAGGTAGGTATTCCGTTCCAAACCTAAAGCCCGGGTCGCAGATTCCCCGGTGTTGCCGGGTTTTGTTGGTACGCCTGTCAGCTGGTTTTTAGCGATGTGGAAAGGTGAGCGTAAAGGCGCTGCCTTTGCCGGGTTCGCTACGCACATCGACGTAGCCTTTGTGGGCCGTCACGATGGCTTTTACATAACTCAGGCCCAGGCCGAAGCCTTTGACGTCGTGGATGTTGCCGGTGTGTACGCGGTAGAACTTGTCGAAAATGTGTTTGCGGGCTTCCTTTCCGATCCCGATACCTTTGTCCTCGATGGTCACCTCCACGCCCAGGGGCACGTCGCGGGTTCGGATGGAGATGTCGGGTTTTTCCGGGCTATACTTGTTGGCGTTGTCGAGCAGGTTGTGTACCACACTGGCGATGTGTGTGGCGTCGCCCTGGATGACGGGGCGTTCGGCTTGCAGATCGACGTGCAACACGCCTTCGCGTTTTTCAATTTGCAGGCTGAAATTATCCACGGCCTGCTGGATCAATTCGTGCAGGTTCATTTCGCCCAATTTGAGTTGGAAGTCCTTTTTGTCGAGTTGAGCGATTTGCAGCACGCGCTCTACCTGGCTGTTCATGCGGAGGTTTTCCTGCCGGATGATGTCGACAAAACGTTTGATCTTGTCGGGGTTGTTCACCACCATCGGGCTGGAAATGCTGTCGGTAGCCAGTGAGATGGTGGCAATCGGCGTTTTGAACTCGTGGGTCATGTTGTTGATAAAATCCGTTTTCATCTCCGACAATTTCTTTTGCTGGTAAATGACCTGGATGTTGTACCAGAAACAGAAGAGAATGATGCCGGTAAAAATGACGGACAACAGCAAGGTTTTCCACACGGAGCCCAGCACCATGCTGGTGCGGTTGGGGAAATAAATGGACAAGTACCCCGGCGATTCGATGTCTTTTTGAAACAAGGCTACCCGGTAGGGCGAGTTGAAGAGGGTAGAGGCGCCGCCGTGCGTGACCTGCGGGCTGTTGTCGACCACCACGTAGTGGTCATTGACCACCACAAAACTGTTGCGCGATTTGGAATAAACGCCGTATTGGTACTGGGTAGTGATGCCGCGGCTGCTCAATTCTTCCTTGAGGGCGATGGCCAGCACATCGAGCGGAATGCGTTCGGCCAGGGGTTTGGAATCGACCAACTGGCTCACCTTCATGTACTCGTACATCGTCATGTTGTCTTCAAAACTCTGGTCGCCGGTACTGGGGTTGGGCAGGCTGTCGGCGCGGGTAATGCGGCGCGTGGCCTGGCCGTTTTCCAAAAATTTGGTGGCGCTGCGGATATTCCGGTTGGCTTCGCTGGAAAAACCATGCACCGAATTGAGGGCATCGATGACGGCCCAGTCTTCGATGCTTTGCAACTTGTCGGCAACCCGGTTCAGCGCGGCGTAAACAATTTTGTCGAAGGCTTCTTCATTCAGCCGGATGCTCCAGCTGATCCAGTAAATTTGCAAACAAATCACCCCGATCAGGGCTGCGGTGAGCAACCCGATAATGAGGCGTATGCGTTGAGCATTCATGAGGGTAAATGTTAGGTATGGCTGCGTCCGGGCGCCGGCGCTGGGGCCAGTTTTTCCGGATCGGGGTACAAGGTTACGATCTTAACGCAAGTTGAGCGCAAAAGTACGTTTCTGACGGCAAGGGCCGGGCCTAATTAACCTGGGCTTAACGCCGGCTGCACAGTATCTTTGTTTGTATCCTGATCCGTAAATCATGGGCTGCGTATGATGAAAACAATTTTTACAGCAATCGCCTTGTCCTTCGCTCTGGCGGACGCCGGACTCGCACAAACAACCCATCCCCTGTTGTTGCAGATGCAGGAAAAAGCCCGCACGGTCGACCAGGGTTCGTACCGGCTGATCGTAAAGGAACACTACCCCTACAGTACGGATACCATTCTGTACCGCGCCGAATGCGCTTTTTCCCGCTTTGAGCAGCTCGACGGCAAACCCGGCATCCGCTATGAAATCAGCCTGGAAACCCAGTACCCGAAGCAGACCCTGCAACAGCACATCGTGTTCGACGGTCAGGTCCGGCACGATTTCAAAGGCGATACCCTGGTGATGTTGTACGACAGCCGCGAGCTGGGCGAAGAGTTCACCTTGCGCGGCCTGCAACATTTTTTCTTTATCCCGCTGATGCTCCAGCAAGAAGTGGTGCAGAAATACCTGGGTCCCGACAAATACCTGGGCACGCCGCCCTACGAAACCCTGGCAGATACCCTGATCGATGGGGTGCCCTGCCAGTTGGTAGGCGCCGACTGGCCGCTGGATACATCCGGCCTGCTGTGGCAACACCTCCGGTTTGGCATCAGCAAAGCGAGTGGCTTGCCTTTGTTTTTCAGCCAGGTGGAAGAAACGAAGGAGATCAGCAAGAACAACTCGACCCAACGCCGCAGCCTGATGATCCGCCTCGACAACTGGTCGACAGAGATACCGATGAACAGTTTTTACGTCGACTGGCTGGGTTTGCCGCCAGGTATCGAAGTAAAACGCTTTCACGATTGTTACCACAAGGAAACCATCCGACCCCGGAACCAACCCGGGCTGTGAAATTTCTTGGGTTTGTTGCAGTGCTGCACTCATTTTCCCCTTGCCTTTTGCACATTTGCCCATTCAAACAAACGCATGACCAACTGGCCCGCCGCCCTCAACAGTTTTCGCAACTACCTGCTGCTCGAGCGCTCGCTCAGCACGCATACGTTGGAAGCCTACCTGGGCGATGTGCAAAAATTCGTGCGCTACCTGGATATCGAAGGCTTTGAGCTGGCGCCCTTGCAGGTGCAGCGCGCTGATTTGGAACAATTTATCCATTGGGTGAACCGGCTCGGCCTCGAAGCCAGTTCGCAGGCCAGGCTCATTTCCGGCCTGCGGGCATTTTACAAATTCCTGCTGGTGGAAGACCTCCTCGACGACGACCCCACCGAATTGCTCGAAGGCCCGCGGCTGCGCCGCAAAATGCCGGATGTCCTCTCCGTGTTTGAGATCCAGCAAATGCTGGCCGCCATCGACCTCAGCGAACCGCAAGGCCTGCGCAACCGGGCCATCCTCGAAACCCTGTATGCCTGTGGGTTGAGGGTCAGCGAGTTGGTCAACCTGCGGCTCACCAACCTGTACCTGTCTGCGGGCTTTATCAAAGTATTGGGCAAAAACAACAAAGAACGGCTGGTACCCATTGGCTCTGAAGCCGTCAAATACCTCGAACAATACCTCGAATACGACCGCCGGCAACAGGCCATCCAGGCCGGACAGGAAAACATCGTGTTTCTCAACCGCCGGGGTGCAGGCATGTCGCGAGTGATGGTATTTTACATCATCAAAGATCTTACGAGCAAGGCCGGTATTCCCAAAAATATCAGTCCGCATACCTTCCGGCATTCCTTTGCCACCCACCTGGTGGAGGGCGGTGCCGATCTCAAGGCCGTGCAGGATATGCTCGGACACGAGAGCATAACCACGACCGAGATTTACACCCACCTCGATACCGAATACCTCAAGGAAACCATTTATCTTTATCATCCCCGCATGAAATTCTAATTGTTCAATTGCTACAGTACCTGATGAATTATTGGCTAGTCAAATCCGAACCGGACGTATACAGTTTCGAACAACTCTGCACCGAAGGCCGCGCCCGCTGGGACGGTGTGCGCAACTACCAAGCCCGCAACAACCTGCGGGCCATGAAAACGGGAGATGTCTGCCTGTTTTACCACAGCAATATCGGCCTGGAAATCGTGGGCCTGGCCCGGGTGGCTCGTGAGTTTTATCCCGATCCTACGGCCGAGTCGGGCGATTGGTCGGCCGTGGACCTCGAACCCCTGAAGCCGCTGAACCGACCGGTGTCCCTGGTCGAAATCAAAGCACATCCGGCCTTACAGCAATTTGGCCTGGTGCGGAATGGCCGTTTGTCGGTAATGCCAGCCACTTTCGACGAGTTTTCTACACTATTGAGCCTGGGCGGGACTCAACTTTGAGTCTGTAGTTGTTCTAACCCGGATCAAACCAACAACGGTTTTCAGTTTTATCATTTTTTAACCAGATAACAGACCCATGCTTTTTGTTCGAATGGGGCGTAGTGGCGGATTGGGTTGCCTGCTGTTCAGCGTACTTTTCCTGCTGGCCCTCTTTTTTATCCTGAAAGGCTTGTTTGCTCTTTTGTTTTGGGCTTCGCCTGTGCTGATCGGCCTGGCCGTGTTGATCAATTGGCGTGCCGTATCCGACACCGGCCGGGATTTGCTGGAGCAAACGAAACGCAACCCCGCCGGCGTGCTGATTCTGGGGGCGCTGGCGTTTTTTGGCCTCTGGGGCTCTGGCGTTCCGTTGATCGATAGCCTGGGCATGGGAGTCATCAAAATTGGCGTGCCCTTGCTGTCCTTGTATATTTTGTTTCGGGCAATGGGCTATTCGCGCCTGGCGCAATTCCAGCAAACAATGACCCGCCCGCCCGCACCGCCGGAAGAAGAGTTCGTGGAGTTTGAAGAACTGGAAAGCCGGCCCAAGGAAACCCCTCCTCTCCCTGAAGAGCCCCTCAACCCGCCGGACCCACCCGAGCAGGTGCACAAACCCGGCAATTCGTACGACGAATTTTTTAAATAATCCGCTGCCAGGAGGCCGTGGAGCATAGTTTTACATACTTTCTTTAACCGGGGCTTGGTGAATTACGCTGCTTGGCGTACCTTTGCAGCCCTGTTTTCAAATCGTAGTATCGATGGACCCGTTTTTGCCGTATTCCATACCAATTCAAGGGCTAAAAACTGGAATACACCGGTTTACTTATGCACTGGATAATGCGTTTTTTGGGCGCTTTGAAAGTTCTCCGATTGAGAATGGGCACGTGGACGTGGAAATGCAATTGGATGTGCGTCCGGACATGCTGCTGTTCGATTTTCAAATCAAAGGACACAGCGCTGCCGAATGCGACCGTTGCACTGCGTCCATCCAGTTGCCGCTGGAAGATGAACGTCAACTGGTGGTAAAATACGGAGATGCAGAAGGAGAAGAGGACGATGAAGTAGTGTTCATATCGCGCGAAGCGCCGGAATTCAATGTAGCCCGCTACTTGTACGAATTTTCGGTCCTGGCGTTGCCGATTACGAATACCTACGACTGCGAAAGCGAGCCTACTCCGCCCTGCAACCAGGATGTGTTGAAATTTTTAGAAAAAGAAGCCAATGATGGTAAATCCAACCCGGTTTGGGATGCCCTCAAAGGACTGAAATAACGCCGGGCAAGTGAAAGCCGGATCATTCCGCTTCCGCTCGTTCGCTCACTTACTAACTTGCAACTTGACATAAAGTCATGCCAAATCCTAAATGGCGGCACTCTAAGCGTCGCAAACGCGCACGCCGCACGCACTACACGACTGACGTTCCGCAAATCGCAACTTGCCCGACGACCGGCGAAAAACACCTGTTTCACCACGCCTACATGGTAGAGGGCGACCTGTACTACCGTGGCCAGGTCCTGGTTCCAGGTAAAATAACCGCCGAAGAAGTAGGATAAGTCTTTTTTCTGCGATTCTTGAGGAGGCTCCACTTCCGATTCTGTCGGAACGTCATGGGGCTTTTTCTATTTAAAGCAATTGGAATACAGGCCTCCTGAATTTTTTACGACAGGCCCGTGTTCGGCTAAAAAAACCGGTCATGAAACAAATCATCAACACGCCCAACGCGCCGGCACCCATCGGTCCCTACAACCAATCGGTCGCCTTCAACGGCATGCTCTTCGTATCCGGCCAGATCGCCATCGATCCGCCAACCGGCAATCTCGTGCTCGACTCTATTGAGGCCGAAACGCACCAGGTGCTCCAAAACCTGCGGGCCATCCTCGAAGCCGCCGGATCCAGTCTCGAAAAAGTACTGAAAGCCTCCGTTTTTGTAAAAGACATGAACCAGTTTGGCCGCATCAACGCGGTGTACGCCGAATATTTTAAACCCGAATTTGCGCCGGCCCGCGAACTGGTGCAGGTCAGCGAACTTCCGAAATTCGTCAACATCGAAATTTCAGTGGTCGCCGCCCTGTAACCGCCGCCCCGCACAATTGTAGTTGATCATGAAAAACATTTTGTCCGCTATCCAGCCTACCGGCGACCTCCACATCGGCAACTATTTTGGCGCCGTGCAAAACTGGGTGCGCTTGCAGGAAAGCTACCACTGCACCTACGGTGTGGTCGATTTCCACTCCATGACCATGCCCTACAAGGCAGATCAGTTGCGGGAAAATACCTGGAAAATGGTCTTCTACCTCCTGGCCTGCGGAGTCAAGCCGGAAAACCTGTTTATCCAAAGCCAGGTGCCCGAGCACGTGGAACTCTCCTGGATACTGGGCTGCGTGACCTCCTACGGCGAACTCTCCCGGATGACGCAGTTTAAAGACAAAACCGAGCAACTCAAGGATACCGACAAGGAAGCCTTTGTGAGTTCGGCGCTGTTCCTCTACCCGGTGCTGCAAGCCGCCGATATTTTGATCTACCACGCAGATTTTGTGCCCGTTGGCAAAGACCAGGAGCAGCACCTCGAACTCTCGCGCAACATCGCGCAGCGTTTCAACCAACAATTCGGCAAGGAATATTTCCGGCATCCGGAGCCCTTGTTTACCGAAACACCCAAAATCCTTTCGCCGGCCGATCCATCCAAAAAGATGAGCAAAAGCCTGGGCGAGAAGCACTACATCAACCTCTTCGGCGAAGAGGACCGCGTGCGCAAACAAATCAAATCGGCCGTGACCGATACGGGCGATACCCCGGCCGGCCAAATGAGCCCCGGCGTCCAGAACCTCTTCGAGATCCTGCGCGCCTGCGGCCAAATCGACGCCCATAATGCCCTGATGACCGACCACCAATCGGGCGCCCTGCGCTACAGCGACCTGAAAGAATCTGTCGCCGATGCCCTGGCCGCCCTCACTTCGGCCTTCCGCGAACGCCTGCACACCCTGAACGCCGATAAAAAGGCCGTGAAAGGGCAGATTCTGGAAAGCAGCGCCGCGATCCGCAAACGCGCACAAGCCACCTTACGGGAAGTGCGGGAGATCGTGGGTTTGCCGGGCTTGAAGTACTAAAAATGGTGTGGTTAAAAAATAAAACGCCCCGGGCTGCTTAGTCCGGGGCGTTTTGCATTTTTATGCACCGCGCTTAAATCGCCGGGTCTGCCGGCGTGTTCGGGTTGTTGTCGCGCTCTACCGTTGGGTAGGGGTAGAAATTTCGGCTGCGCTCGGCACCGGGATCGTTCGGACCAGGGCGGCCAAACCGGCGGCTATCTTCCAGTTTTTGGCCACTCATATACAACTCCATGCAGCGCTGCCGGTAAATATCAAGGAGGATCGCGTCCTTATCGGCTGCGCCGCTGTAGGCTGCGCCTTTCGCCGTTACGCCAAAGGCATCTGCTGCTTTGGTGCGCACGGCATCCAAGGCTGCCACAGCTTCGGTTAGCATATCTTTCCGGGCCAGGCATTCGGCCTGAATGAGCGTGATTTCGCCCGGGAGGTACAGCGGAATAGCATCAGCATCGGATTTAAAGAAACCCAGCACCTTCACCGGCGCGGTGTTGGCGCCCAGGTAAAAGGCAATCCGCCCGTCGCCGGCATCCGGCAGCAAGGCTCCTGCCAGACCGAAATCGGGCAAGCCGTTGTACGTGTTGTTGTTCACCAGAGAGGTCCGGTACACCGGATTCGGGCTGACGGCATCAAATTTGAACACCGATTTTTTGCTCAAATCTACTTTGCCGGCGGCCGTCAGGGCGGCGTCATATTGGCCCAGCATGAGGTTGTAGCGAGCCAGCAGGGCGTACAGGGTGTTTTTGATGTCGATGTCGGTGCCCACTTTGGTGTTAAAAAACACCGAGGGTGTGGTGGCATCCACAATGGGTGCTGCGGCATTGAGCAGGTCTACCGCTTCCTGCAAAGCATCGGCGCGGCTTTTATAAGCAGGCCGTTGGCCGGCCAGAAAATCATCGGCCCGTACAATTTCGGTGGGCACATTTTCCCAATACTGCGCCAGCGTACCAATAGCCAGGGCTTTGAACACGTGGCCGTATACCCGGATCATTTCGGTCGTGCCGGCTTCCCGCACGTTCTGGTAGTTGTCGATCAGCAATTGCGCGTTGTTTTTGACAATGTGGCAACTCGACCAGATGTTGTTCAAAAAGGCATTGCTGCCGCCCACCGTGCCTTTGCCGGCTTCGAGGGCCGCCAATTCGCCGTTGCCGGTGTTGATTACATACAGCTCTTTGGTGCTCAGTCCATTGGCCGACACGGCATTGTACAAGGCACTGGTGGCGCCTACCGAAAATTCTTTTTTCAGGCCCACCACCAGGGCCGTAAGCCCTTCAGCGCTTTTGATGACTTCGCCGCCATCGGCAGCGTTTGGGTTGACAAACTCCTTTTTGCACCCGGCGGGCAAGAGCAAAGCCGGCAAAAGGAGATATAAGAATAGCTTTTTCATTTTTTGAAAAGATTGCTTTTTAAAAAATTGAACGCAGGGGGAGCCCCGCCGCTCAAATAGTGTAGCACGTTTTACATCTTCCGGCCCGTTCAGAACCGGCAATTCAGGCGCAGCATCATGGTGCGCGGAATCGGCACGCTGCCGAAATCATCGCCCCGTACGCGGTCGTTTTGTCCGGCGGAGTTCGTTTCCGGGTCGAAGCCCTGGTAGTCGTCAAACGAAATCAGGTTGCGGCCCAAGAGGCTGATACTCAGGTTTTCGAAACTGCGTCCCACGCGTCCGAAATTGTACGTCAGGCCCAATTCCCGCAATTTGATGTACGAGGCATCCTCGATGTGTTCTTCCTGGATGCGTTGGCCAACGATACCGCCGGCTACGGCGGCTACCGAGCCGCGCGGTACTTCGCCTTTCAGTTCTTGTTCGGCCAGGGGGCCAAAACCGACGTTGTTGGCCGTACTCCGGTTCCAGTTGTAAATTTCAGCGCCCATAAACGCGTCAAACTGGAAATTGAAACTGAGTTTTTTCCAGCTCAGGGTAGAGGTAAAAGAGCCAATCCAATCCGGGTACGGGTTGCCGAGCACTTTGCGGAGTTCCTGGGTGCCGGTGGTCAGCGGCTGCCCGCTGGCGTCGCGCATGGGCACAAACACACTGCCGGCGTAGCGGTATACCCGGTCTTTCAGGGCGCCCGTTGGCAAATTGGCTTCGTTGTAGTTGGCTTCCGTGAACACCAGGCCGCGCTCGGGTTGCACCAGGCCTTGCGTGGTGGTGAGCAGGGAGCCGTCGTCGTTGCGGGCATAGTACCGGCCGAAGAACACGCCAAAGGGTTCGCCGTTGAGGGCCGACTGGGCGCCATCGCTGCCGCGCAGGGCCAGCACACCTTCCAGGCCCGACACTTCGTTGCGGTTGGAGGAAAAGTTCAGGCCCAGGTCCCAGGAGAAATTGCTACCGCGCACCGCTTGGGCTTGCAGCAGTACTTCTACGCCTTTGTTGTTCATTTTACCCACGTTCGTGACCAGCGAGGTGCCGCCGATGGAAGGCGGAATCGGCCGGTTGAACAGCAGGTTATCCACGTCTTGGTTGTAAACCGTAATGCTCAGGCCGATCCGGTTGCGCAGGATCGCCAGGTCGGCGCCCGCTTCGGTTTCGGTCATGACCTCCGGTTGCACGTCGGGGTTGTTCAGGGCCCGGGGTGGCAAAACAGCCGGCAGGCCGGTGAGCAGCGTGCCGGTAAAGTTGTTGAACCGGTCGTATGCCCCGATGCCTGTGAGGTTGCCGGCTTGGCCATACGAAGCCCGGAATTTAAGGGTACTCAGGGCATTGGATTTGAACAGACGCGAAGCCACCCAACTCAGGCTGGCTTTGGGGTAAAAATTGGACTGGTTTTCAGTCGAAAATGCCGAAGACCCGTCAACGCGGCCCGCCAGGGTCAGGAACACCTGTTCATCCCAGCCAAAGGTTTCCTGTAGGAAATAGCCATTGACCGACAGCTCCGAGATCGACTGCACCGGCAGCGAAAACAAGTTGGAGGCTGCCGAGATATTCCGGATCAGCGGGGTCAGGTCGCGGCCTTCCTGGGCAGCAAAATCAGTGCGCAGGTACTGGTACTGGTAGCCGGCCGTAGTGGTCGAAGTCAGTTTGGCGCCCAGGTTGGTTTCGTAGGTAGCCGTCAGGTCGCTGTTGTACTGTGTGACGTTGGAATTGGCCACCGCCACATAACCATCGGGAAAAAAGGTAGCGGCTACGCCGGCATACGGCATCCGGGGGTGATACTCATTGCCCTGAAGTCCGTAGTGGTCGATACCGAACGTGTAATCGACGCGCAAGCCATCGAAGGGGAAGAGTTTCAGGCCGATGTCGGCAATGCTGCGGTTGGTGCGTTGGGTGATGTCAAAGGTTTCGATGACGGTCAGCGGGTTGACGCGCACCTGTTCCACCTGCTTGAGCGTACCGTCGGCGTTGCGTTCGGTGATGTCCCACACATTATCAATAATGAAAATGGTGCTCATCGGGCTAAAGAAGTTGTTGCCGTTGGGCATGTCCTTGCTTTTGCTGTTGGTGTAGCTCAGGCCCGTGGTCAGGGTAATCCATTTGTTCAGCGTTTGGTTGAAACGCATGCGGCCGGTGTACTTCGTGAAATTGGTATTTTTCACGATACCGTCGTTGTTGGTATAGCCCAGCGAGGCAAAATAATTCGATTTGTCACTGCCGCCGGTCACGGAGAGGTAACTCTCGGTGCCAAATGCCGATTGGAAAATTTCGTCCTGATAGTCGTAGCGTTTCACGTCGTACTGGTCGGTCACGAGGATACGGTTGGCGGATCCGGCTTTGGTGTAATTGGCGCCCAAGCCCATCAGTTGGGCCTCGGTCAGGCCGAGGGTCAACAAAACAGTGAGGCGGTCCTGGGCAGTTTCCAGCCGATCGTTGCCTTTTACCCCGAAGCGTTTTCCGTATTGAGTGAAAAACACTTTTTGGCGCAGTTGGCTCACGCTGGCGCTGGTGCTAAACTCGAGTGTAGGCCGGCTGGAGCGGCCGCGTTTGGTGAAAATCTGCACCACCCCGTTGGAGGCGCGGGAGCCGTAGAGGGCTGCGGCGGAGGCACCGTTGAGCACCTCGATGCGCTCGATGTCGTTCGGGTTGATGTCGACCAGGCGGTTTTGGCCGGCCTGGAAACTGGTGGTCATGGCGTCGCCGCTGAGGTTGATGACGTTTTGCGAAGAGTTGTCCACGATTACCCCGTCGATGATGTACAGAGGGTCGGAGGAGCCCTTGATCGAATTGACGCCCCGCAACTGGATCGAAAAACCGCCGGCCGGGTCACCCTGGTTTTGGCTGATTTGTGCGCCGGCTACTTTGCCCGCGAGGGCGCCGAGAGGGTTCACCGTGGCGGCTTTTTCCAGCGAACGGCCGTCTACCACACCTACATAGTTGCCGAGTTGTTTGCGGGTGGAGGTCGGCGAGTTGCCGGTGACCACCACTTCGTCCAGGTTGAGGATGTCGGAGGCCAGGGTCACATTTTCGGTAGCGTTGGCTTTGCCGAGGGCAATCGACACGGTGCGGCGCTCGGTTTGGAAACCAAAATAGCGGATCTCCAGGGTATAACTCCCCTCTGGCACGCTGCCATTGAGGTCATAAAAGCCCATTTCGTCGGTAAAGGTGGCCTGGCGGGCTTCCACCAGCACCACGGAAACACTGGCGAGCGGTGCGCCGGTGTCGTCGGTCACGGTGCCCTTGACGGAGTAGTTGACGGCTTGTGCACTTAAAGCCAGGGGTAGCGATACCCATAGCCATAGAGCCAGGCGCCCCAAAAAGAAAGGAACTTGCTTCATACGATATTCATTAGTTAGGTGAAAAAAACGGATTCAAGCAATCGATTAAAAACAAATATTGGATGATGGGGGAAATTTCAAAATTTATAGGCAAACCTAAAATAATATTTTAAGATTTTGTTCCTCTTCCAATGTTCGCCTTTTCCTACCTTCCCGTCCTAATTTTTAGCCCAATTTCTGTTCTGTTATGCCCGATGTATACTTTCAGCCCGCCGCCAAAACTTACGATGCCATTATTATTGGTTCCGGCGCCGGCGGCGGTATGGCCGCCCACGAATTGACCAAAGCCGGCGCCAAGGTGCTGCTGCTCGAAGCCGGCCAGCACTACGACCCGGCCGACCCCAAATACATCACCCAGTTGAAATGGCCCTGGCAGTCGCCCCGGCGCGGCGCCAGTACCCGCTACCGGCCCTTCGGCGATTTCGACGCGGCCTATGGCGGCTGGGACATCGAAGGCGAGCCCTACACCACCAAAAATGGCACGCAGTTTCGCTGGTTCCGCTCCCGCATGCTCGGCGGCCGCACCAACCATTGGGGCCGGATTTCCCTGCGTTTCGGGCCCGACGATTTCAAACGCCGCAGCATCGACGGCCTGGGCGCCGACTGGCCCATTGGCTACGAAGACGTAGCGCCGTTTTACGACGAGACCGACCGCATGCTCGGGGTGTTTGGCACCAACGAAGGCCTGCGCAACGACCCCGACGGCATTTTCCTGCCGGCTCCCAAACCGCGCTTGCACGAACACCTGATCAAAAAAGCCAACAAAAACCTGGGTATCACGACCATCCCTTCGCGACTCAGTATTTTGACCAAAAAAATAAACGACGAGCGCGGCGAGTGTTTTTACTGCCAGCAATGCAGCCGTGCCTGCGTGGCCTACGCCGATTTTTCGTCGTCCTCCTGCCTCGTCAAACCCGCCGGCAAAACCGGCAACCTCGATGTGATCTATTTCGCCATGGCCCGCGAAATCCTCACCGATCCCAAAACCGGCCTCTGCACCGGCGTGTCGTACATCGACGCCCGGACCCTCGAAGAGGTGAGCGTGCGCGGCAACATCGTGATCCTGGCCGCCAGCGCTTGCGAATCGGCCCGACTGCTGCTCAACTCCAAATCGGCGCGCTTCCCCGAAGGCCTGGCCAACTCCTCGGGCGTGGTCGGCAAATACTTGCACGATTCCACCGGCGCCTCTCGTTCAGCGGTGCTGCCCATGCTCTTCGACCGCAAACGCTACAACGAAGACGGCGTGGGCGGCATGCACGTATACTCCCCCTGGTGGCTCGACAACAAAAAACTCGATTTCCCACGCGGCTACCACATCGAATACTGGGGCGGCATGGGGATGCCCGCCTATGGTTTTGGCTGGGGTATCGAAAAAATGAACGGCATGTTTCCTGACCGCAACGGCGCCAAACGCGAAGCCGGCGGCTACGGCGCTGCCCTCAAAGACGACTACCGCCGCTTCTACGGCGCCTATATCGGCATGGCCGGCCGAGGCGAGGCTGTGGCCCGGGAAGATAACTATTGCGAAATCGACCCCGAAAAAGTGGATAAATTCGGCATCCCGGTGCTGCGTTTCCACTACAAATGGTCGGACCACGAGCGCCTGCAAGCCAAACATATGCACGAAACGTTCGACCGGATCATCATGGAAATGGGCGGCATTCCGCTCAGCGACAAACCCGGCCCCGACAGCGACTACGGACTCAATGCCCCCGGCGAAATCATCCACGAAGTGGGTACCATCCGGATGGGCAACGACCCCAAAACCTCGGCGCTCAACCGCTGGCAACAAGCCCACGACGTCAAAAACCTGTTCGTAGTGGACGGCGCCCCCTTCCCCAGCCAGGGCGACAAAAACTGCACCTGGACCATCCTAGCGCTGTCCATGCGCGCCTCGCGCTATATCGTCGAGCAGCGCAACGCCGGCAAACTTTGATGGTTAGAAGGTTGGAAGGTTAGAGGGTTGGAGGGTTAGAAGGTTGGGGAGTTGGGGAAAATTATTGTTAAACGCTTTTTTATCCATTTTTCAAGATGAAACGTCGCGATGCACTCAAAGGAATAGGCCTCACCACGCTCGGATTGGCAGGCCTGAGCCCGCAAATAAAAGCCGCCGAGGTATTGGACCCGGTGGCCGATCTGGCTCCTGTGGCGGAGCCCGACAAGAAAAAAGAGCCCTGGGAACCCTATGGCCGTACGGAGGGCGAACTGGAGCGCGATGCGAAACTGTTCAAAGAGCAGTTTTTCAACAAACACGAACTGAAAACCATTGGGGTATTGGTGGACATTATCATCCCCAAAGACGCCCATTCGGGCAGCGCTACCGAAGCGGGTGTGCCGGCTTTTATAGAGTTTATGGCCAAAGACCAGCCCAATCTGCAAACGCCCCTGCGCGGCGGACTGGTCTGGATCGACGCGCAAGCCAAACGCCGTTTTGAAAAAACCTTCATCGACAGTACGCCGGCGCAGCAACTCGAAATCGTGGAGGACATCGCCTACACCGAGCGCAAAAAAAATGGGATGAGCCAGGGTGTCGCCTTTTTCAGCCTGCTGCGCAACCTCACCGCCTCCGGCTTCTGGACCAGTCAAATGGGTATCGCCGACCTGGGCTACCAGGGCAACGTGCCCAACAAATGGGACGGCGTGCCGGACGAGGTGCTGAAACAATACGGCCTTTAAACGCTGCAAAAATCGAGCAACACCAAACCCATGAAAACGATACTCTTGCTCGCCGGCATCACTGTGCTGGCCTGTGGGCCGGGCGCCAGGCCACAGCCGCCGGCAAACGCCAGCCGCGATTCGCTTGCCCGGCTGTCCGACGCGCAACCCGCTGCCGATACAGTGGCGTGCTGCGAATATTTCAATGTCGCCTGGGCGGAGGCCGACAGCATGGAGGCCCGACTACCCCCGCTCGCCGGCATGGAAGACGAGCAACGCGAGAGTGTGGCCAGAGCCCTTAAAAATTTCAAGGCCAAGCGCGCCGAAATCCGCCGCCACGAGGCCCTGCGCCGCCGCTTCGGGTTTCCGGAATCCTGCATTTTTTTTGAGTATGCGCTACTGAAAAGCGACCGTCTGCGCGCCATCGCCATTGTGGTGGAAAATGCCCGCTTTACCGTGGACCTCGACGAATTCTACACCTGCCCGGCCGAGTCCACCGGCCACGGTTTTGTGTGCGGCGCCATCCGCTACGTGCTGCTCGATCCGCAGCAAAACACGGTGCTGGACACCCTGCCCGATCTCCGGTGTGAAGAATACCGGTCACCCTGGTGCCACGAACTACCGTTCTCCATCTGCCAGGGCTACACCTACCGCTCCAATGGCGACCACGAGCGCGAAGGCCTGGCCCGCATCCTGACGTTTTCCGATTTTGACCGCGACGGCCTGGCAGCGGAGTTTCCGCTCTTCGAATACGGGGGTTCCTGTGGTTTCAACGCCGCTGTTCTGGTGGGCTACGACGCCCGACAAGACGCTCTCCGCCCGCTTTCCTTCTCCTTTGCCGCTGCAGAAGAAGACTGGGAAAATCGCCGCAAGGGCCAGGATTCGACATACCAGGCGGTGTACGACTGGCTGCCCAATCCGCCGCTCCGGGCCCTGCTGCAACAAGACACCCTGCGTTACTTTTTCTCCATCGGCCACGGCTCGGAAATTGCGGAATTGTATACCATCTGGTTTGAGCGCAGCGCCCGCGAATACCGGGGGACGCTGCGGATCGTGTCGGCCGACTCGCTTTTTGCGGGCACAGTGCCGTTTTTCGGCACGGGCGGCGGGCACGGCTACTAAGCGCAGCCTCCGCCCTTCTCGGTGGGAGAGGGGCGGAGGCTGCGCTTATTTTACCATCAAGTTGTTGTGAAAAGAGCCAGCGCTCTCTATTTGGGCGCTCGCGACGCGAAAGCCCGGCTTAAATTTCTTTGTCCTCCGGGCGCTGTTCCGGCTGTTCCCCGGTTTCCGGCGCATCTGGGTCCGGGGTTTCCGGAGCGGTGCTGTTGCTATCCGTGTTTTCCCAGGTTTCGTATTCCGCTACCTGTTCGGCAATTTCTTCGCCTTCCTGCTCGGCCACCTCGGCCAGGGGATCTGTGGGACCCTCGGGTTCGGGCTGTGCCAGACCGTCGCGGAAAAAGCGGCGCTGGAAGAACAGAATACTCAGAACGCCACAAGTGATGGCAGCGTCGGCGATGTTAAAAATTGGGCTAAAAAACAGATAATCTTCTCCGCCAATGAGGGGTACCCAGTCCGGCATTTCCACCCAGGAAATCGGGAAATAGAGCATATCGACCACCTTGCCGTGCAGGAAGGTGCCATAGCCTTCGCCGAACGCCGTGAGTTGGGCGGGGATGCAGTCGTGATAGGGCGATTCGGAAAAAATAAGGCCGTAAAACGCGCTGTCGATAATATTGCCGAGGGCGCCGGCGGTGATGAGGCCCACGCTGTACACAAACCCGGCCGGTGCATCGCTGCGCAGCAGCAGGCGGATGTACCAGATGAGGCCCGCGACCATCAGGATCCGGAACAGGCTGAGCAGGAGTTTGCCGTATTCCCAACCAAAGGTGATACCGAAGGCCATGCCTTCGTTTTCGACAAAATGCAGGCGCGCCCAGTCGAGCCCCAGCATGGGCAGGTCCTGGTTGTAACAAAAATGAGTTTTGATATAAAACTTAAGTGCCTGATCGATGAACAAGACCAGGGCAACAACAAAGAATACAAGATACGAGCGTTTCAACGGCGCGTGGTTTTTGTGCGTGAAAGACCCTATACGGGCAAAGGAGTGCAAAGAAACAACGAATTTGGCGGGTTCGGGCAACAAAATTTATCTTTCGCCGACTTGCTTGAGCAGCCATTCGCGCTCGGGGAGCGGGTTGGTGGTAGCAATCAGGGTTTTGAATTTTTCTTTCTGTGCATTGGAGTAGGGGTTGAGGTTCAGGAGTTTTTTCATCACGCTGATCATGTTTTTGTAGGCGGTTTTTCGGGTAGCATCGAGGGCTTCCTTGCGTTGGAGGTAAATACGCATACTTTCCAGCAGGGATTCAAAAGCGTCCAGTTCGCTTTGTTCGTAGTAAATTTTGAGGAGCATGGTTTTGGCGATAATGTTGAACAACATGTCGTCGTACTCAAAACGGGTCAACAGCCGCTGGGCTTGGTTGTAGTCTCCTTTTTCAAAATAGACGCGCGAGAGGTTGAAGTTGACGATGCTTTGCTGCTCCTTTTCCTCCAAATGGTGCTGAAATTGCTCAATAAATTGTTCCGCCCAACCATACTCGCCTGTACGAAGCGCCGCACCCACTGCATTAACAAAAGTATACTTTGATACCAAGTTATTATCCAACAAGATACCATCCTCCAACCCAGTACGGTACAACACGAACAAACGCCTTGTAAAATCTAGACGACCTTGATTCCCTTTCAAAATGCAATAATTAATAGCAGCAACGTAAAGCGTTCGGGCCTCAGTATGATTGAATAATTTACTAGCATCCTCAATCAGATCTACTAATTTATCAAAATGTTTTTCTTCTGTTGGTTCTAATATTGTCAGGTAAGCATAATAAAAAATACCTATAGCAGGCTCGTTTAATAAATCGCGTGTGTTAAGGTATTGTAAATTTGACTCAAGCATTCCTGTATCATAGTTTGCCGTTTGATACACTTTCTGGTGTGCCCACATTGCATAACTTATTCGCAGTTTTTCGGCTAGGAACCACTTCTCCAAGGCATCCGAAGTTTCTTGCAAGTTGTAAGCGACGTTTTGCGAAGTATCCCAATAGTTATTTTCCTCCAGTTCGAGCAAGGTTTTTTGCAGAAGATAGCGGCTATTCCTCAAAGGTTGCTTAGCCATATATTCTCGGGCAAGCCGACTGGCCTGCCGGTACGATTTGTCCAATTTGCGCTGAAGGTATATCTTGGTAAGCGCGATTTGGCCTTGCACCGGGTCGGCTGTCACATCATTAAAAATTAAAAATTGTTCTATACTTTTAAGGAGGAAATACATGACTTGCCGCATTCGGGCATCGTCGTACGGCTCTTTGGGAGCAATGGCATTCCAGGCGCGTTCTTTTTCCAGAAAGGCCTCGTCGTTCGATGGGTTTTTCGTCAAATAATCAAACAATTGGATTACATCGGACCGCTGGTTGTGCGCCGGCGATTGTAACCATTTGTGCAAATCGCGTATTTCTTTACGCGTTAGCGAACTTGTAATCTCCACCAATACGCTTTTTTGCATGTGGCTATTTTTGCATCTATTCAACAAAACCTAAAATATTCAATTTTTTGAATTGATTTTGTTAAAAGATATTAAAACTGTAAATCAGCAACTTAGGTTATTACTAAAAATAAACTAATCTACTTTACTACAAAAGTAGGGTATTAAAAATAATCAACAAATGCAAATTTTTGTCTTTTCTCCGACAAGACGTTCGCTGCACTTTTGTAACGTCTTAAAACAGCTACGGCAATCGTTAATCCTCGCACCCATGTTCAGATACCTTTTATCACTGTCACTATTGTTGACTGCCGGCTATGCTACCGGTCAGGGATGGGAGCGTGTGTATGACGGTGGGGGCGGGGGTCAAATCAACGACCTGGTAAAAAGTCCGGACGGTGGCTACACCATGGTGGGCTACTACAACAACCAGAACCGGGCCCAATTGCTGAAAGTAGACGTCGACGGCAAACTTCAAACCTCAAAAAATTACTTCGTCGGCTCCCTCACCACCGCAGAAGCCGTTGTATTCACCCAGGATCAGGGTTATGCGATCGTGGGATGGTACCGGAGCGTGACGAATCCTTCGCAGGTTTTCCTGATCAAAACCGACCAGGCCGGCAACCAACTCTGGATGAAAACCTACAGCAGCACCTACGATGCTGAAGGCCTGGATTTGGTGGAACTTCCCGATGGTAGCCTGGTGATTTCGGGCCATCAAAAAAATCTGGACGGCAAAGAAGATGTTTGGGTAATTAAAACCAATGCTGCCGGCACGGTGCAATGGTCCAAAACCTTCGGCGACCCGACAGATTCTGAAAAAGGATATGCCATTGCCCTGGCGCCGGATGGCAATCTGGTGATAGCCGGCGAGAAAAAAGGCATCAGCCCGCGCGATATTTATGTGTTGAAGGTAAACAGCGCCAACGGCAACCTGATTTGGGAAAACACCTATGGTTTTTACAACATCATTACCGGGCAACCCGTAGATGATGTAGCCCGCGACCTGGTGATCGCCAATGACGGCCACATTGTAGTGGCTGGTCGATCCAACCTGGATCAGGGCGGGTCCGGTATTCTGGTCAAAATCGATGGCGCCGGCAGCAGCAGCATACTCTGGCAACAATTTGTGCTGAAGGCCGATTTTTATGGCCTGGCCAAAACCGGCTCGGGCGGATACCTGGTCACCGGCAACAAAACTTCCACTTCGGCACAAGAAGAATTGTATATCGGCCGGGCAGATGCCGACGGTGATTTTACCTGTGATGTGTTGGCTGGCCGCCCCGGTGTCGACCGCGGCTACAGTATCGTGCCCAGTGGCGACGGCGGCGCCGTAGCCGCAGGCTCTGGCGAGTTCTTCCTGCCCGGGCCGATCAGCGCAGAAAACCCCTACGCCGTCAAAATGGATAAAACCTGCAAGGTTTTTACCAGCTACATCACCGGCAAAATTTTTCATGACATATCCAAAAACTGCACGCTGGATGCCAATGAGCCCGGTTTGGAAGATTGGATTCTCAAAATTGAAAGCCCCAATTACACCCGTTTCGCTGCCGCCGACAACAGTGGCAATTTCCAGATCCTGGTGGATACGGGTACCTATAAAATTCAATTGTTCCCCCCGAACGACTACTGGAATTCGTGCAGCCAAAGCCTGAACCTTTCGGTTACAGCCTTTTCCGATACTTTTTCCATCAATATTCCGGCGCAATCTGCCTTTGATTGCCCCCGCAACGAAGTAGACGTCGCTACCCCGATTCTGCGCCGTTGTGCCGACAACGAATACACCGTGCGGTACTGCAATTCCGGAACGGTGCCCTCGGAAAACACTCAAGTTGTAGTTGACATTGATCCGGACCTGGCGGTTTTGGGTAGTTCGGTGCCCTGGTCGAATGTACAAGGTAATACCTACACCTTTAATGTAGGTACCCTGAACAACGGCGAGTGCGGAAGTTTTACGATCCAAACCAAGCTGGATTGCAATACGACCATCAGCGGCCAGACGCACTGCGTGAAGGCGCATATTTACCCCGATACCTTTTGCAACATCGCCAATTGGGACCGTTCCATCGTGTCTGCCGAAGCAAAATGTGAAAATGACTCCGTCAAACTGATTTTGAAAAACATCGGTACGGGCGACATGAGCGGCACAGTAGGATTTGTAATTACAGAAGATGTCTTAATGTTAACAGCTCCTGGCGATCCGGAATATCAAATCCAACTGAAGTCCAACAAAGATTCCTTGATTTGGCAACAACAAGCCACCGGCAGTACCTACCGCATCATTGCGGGTCAAACTGCCGGTTACCCGGGTCTGAGTTATCCAACGGCTGCTGTGGAAGGTTGCCGCCCCTTGGGCACTAGCACCTTTAGCACCGGATTTTATACCATGTTCCCGGAAGACGACGCCGAGGCGTTCAAAGCGTCGGATTGCCAGGAAAGCAACGATTCCGATTTTAATCCTGATAATTTAAAGAGGGGCCATCCCAAAGGCTATGACGTAGACCACTACGTCCAACCAGAGGCCGATCTGGAGTTTTTAATCCAATTCCAAAACTCAGGAACCGATACCGTGCATGAGGTAGTGATTCGCGATACCCTGTCGCCCTACCTCGATCCCAGCACGGTTCACCCAGGTGCTGCCAGCCATGCTTACGATTTTGACATCAGCGGCAACGGCATCGTGCAGTTTACTCTCCCTAATCTTAATCTCCTCCCTGGTAGCAGCGCAAGTGAAGGTTATGTGAAGTTCCGCGTTTCCCAAAAACCGGAGTTACCGTGCAAAACGAAGATCTTCAACAGCGCTGCTATCTACTTTGACCTTGACGCTCCGGTTTTCACAAACCAGACTTTCCATACAGTATGTCTGATCGATACGTTTGCCGTCGTGCAGACCAAGAATATCGAGTTTGACGGCGCCGACGTAAAAGTGTATCCGAATCCGTTTGATGAAAGTACCACATTTGAAGTAACGGGCGTACCCAGTGCCGGTTTCCGGCTGGAGTTGTACAACCTGCAAGGCCAAAAAGTTTTTAATCAATCCTATACCGATTCCAAATTCCGATTACACCGACATCATTTACCGGCGGGATTGTTTTTCTACCGGCTTACCACCTCAAAAGGTAAGCCGGTAGCCTCCGGGAAGCTCCTCGTTAATTAACGAGAGAAGTGCCATCCACAAGCCACTTACCGATTTAATAATACCGATTTCAACAAGACCGCGGAGCCCCACTCCGCGGTTTTTTGTTTTTTATAAGCCGGCTACACACACGTATTTGATCTCCAGGAATTCCTCAATCCCGTATTTGGAGCCCTCCCGACCAATTCCACTTTCCTTCATACCGCCAAACGGCGCAATGGCCGTGCCCAAAATGCCGGTGTTGACACCCACCATGCCGTACTCGAGTGCATCGGCTACTCTGAAAATCCGGCCTACGTCGCGGCCATAAAAATAGGCCGCCAGCCCGTACGGCGTGTTGTTGGCCATCCGAATCACCTCTTCTTCGGTGTCGAAGCGGGTAACCGGCGCCACCGGACCGAAAATTTCTTCTTCTAAAATATCCATACCCGGCGCTATGTCCGCCAGCACCGTCGGTTCGTAAAACGTGCCTTGCAGGGCGTGCCCACCCGTGAGCACCCGGGCGCCTTTTTGGACGGCGTCGCCCAGTAGCCGTTCTACTTTTTGAAGTGCTTCGACATTGATCAGCGGGCCAATGCTAACGCCCTGCTCTGTACCCACCCCGACTTTTTGTTTGGCTACCGCTGCCGCAAATTTTTCTACAAAGGCGTCGTAAATGCCATCCTGCACGTAGAGCCGGTTGGAGCTGACGCAAGTTTGGCCGGCATTCCGGTATTTGGACATAATGGCGCCGTCGACGGCCGCCTCAATGTCGGCATCGTCAAACACGATAAACGGCGCGTTGCCCCCCAATTCGAGCGATATTTTTTTGACGGTGTCGGCGCATTGGCGCATGAGCAATTTGCCCACCTCCGTGCTCCCGGTGAAAGAAAGTTTCCGGACGATGCTGCTTTGGGTAAGGGCCTGCCCGATGGCCGGCGCGTCGAGACCGGTTACGATGTTGAGCACTCCTGCGGGGAAGCCTGCGCGTTCGGCCAGTTCGGCCAGGGCGAGGGCAGAAAGCGGCGTTTCTTCCGATGGTTTTACTACCACGGTACAACCCGCAGCCAGCGCCGGAGCAACTTTGCGGGTGATCATAGCATTGGGAAAATTCCAGGGTGTGATGGCAGCGACCACCCCGACGGGTTCTTTGAAAACCAATACTTTCAGGTTGGGGGCATGCGGCGACACGATATCCCCGTACACCCGCCGGCCTTCTTCGGCAAACCATTCGATGAAGGATGCCCCGTAGCGCACTTCACCTTTCGACTCGGCCAGGGGTTTGCCCTGTTCGAGGGTCATCAGCAACCCCAGGTCTTCGAGGTGTTCCAGGATCAGGTCGTTCCAGCGCCGCAGGATGGCGCCGCGTTGGGCGGCGGTTTTGCTGCGCCAGGCCGGCAAAGCGGCTTCGGCAGCGGCAATGGCGCGGTCGGTTTCCGCCGGCCCGCAGTCGGCCACCTGGGCGAGTATTTCGCCGGAAGCCGGGTTAAAAACCGGAAACGATTTTCCGGAATCGGCGCCAGTCCAGGCGCCGTTTACATAGGCGTGTTGCCGCAGCAAGTTCGAATCAGAGAGAAGGGACATATTTTTTGTGTAGTTGAGAAAAGCCGTGAATTCGCGTAAAAGTAGATTTTTTAATCATTTCGGCCTTCGGGGTGTAACAACTCTGCTTTAGGTATTCAAAGTAAGGAGTTTTCTTTTCAAATTCGCCACTTGTAAGATTCGCCGAAGGCGGACAAACCTGATTCTTTTTTCAGCAATTGCTCATTTGCAAATATTCCATTATGAAACAGAAATTACGCATGGGTATGGTCGGTGGCGGCATTGGAGCCTTTATCGGCGGCGTACACCGCATGGCGGCTGCGCTGGACGGTGAAATAGAACTCGTTTGCGGCGCCTTTAGCAGCGACCCGGAAAAATCGAAACATTCCGGCGCTGAACTGTGCTTGCCCCCGGAGCGGGTGTACGACTCTTTTGAGGACATGATCCGGAAGGAAAAAAAATTGAAGCCGGAAAAACGGATGCAATTTGTGTCGATCGTCACTCCCAACCACGTGCACTTCGCGCCGGCTAAAATGGCGCTGGAAAACGGGTTTCATGTCATTTGCGACAAGCCCCTGGCTTTCAGCCTAAAGGAAGCCTTGGCGCTGGAAAAAGTAGTCCAAAAAACGGGCATGCTCTTCGCACTTACCCACAACTACACCGGATACCCCATGGTGAAGCAGGCCCGGCAGATGATCCGCCATGGCGAACTGGGGGCTATCCGAAAAGTAGTTGTGGAATATCCGCAAGGCTGGCTGAGCACCAATGTGGAAGCCTCCGGCCAAAAACAGGCTGCCTGGCGCACCGACCCCGCCCGCAGCGGGATTGCCGGCGCGATGGGCGACATCGGTACCCACGCCGAAAACCTGGCTGAATACATTACCGGCCTCCGGATTACCGAGCTCTGTGCCGATATCAGCACCTTTGTGCCCGGCCGCCAGCTCGATGACGATGGCAATGTGTTGCTCCATTTCGAATCTGGCGCCAAAGGCATCTTGCACGCCAGCCAAATCAGCGCCGGCGAAGAAAACAACCTCAACATCCGGGTGTATGGCGAAAAAGGCGGCCTCGAATGGCGCCAAATGGAACCCAACACCTTGGTCGTGAAGTGGTTGGATAAGCCCGTTCAGTTGTACCGGGCCGGTGGGCATGCTTTGTACCCCGAAGCGCAAGCCCATTGCCGGATCCCCGCCGGCCACCCGGAAGGCTACCTGGAAGCCTTCGCCAATATTTACCGCAACTTTGCTTTGTGTATCCGGGCTCGGCAAGAAGGAAAAACGCCGGATCCGGTGTACATGGATTTCCCATCGGTGCAAGATGGCGTCCGGGGGATGCAGTTTATCGAGCGGGTCATCGAAAGCGGGAAAAGCAGCAAAAAATGGATTCGCTTTTAGACTGGCGCAGGCCTCTTTTTAGCGATGACCGGCGTCATATAACAACGTGATAAAGAACACACCATTTCCTGGCAAAACAGACGGAATTTTGTTGGGAAATGGTGTGTTGCCGGAAGTTTGACAAAATACTTTCAAAAATTTTTCCGGTACAATGCCGAACAAGCCCTCCTTTTGGGCTGTTTAGACTTTGTCTAAATCAAATTGTATTTCCCTCGCGCTACCTAACCACGCGACGTATGCAACGCCGTTACCGAACCGTCCCCGATTTAAAAATACACGAAAGTGCCCGTGCTCTGGCATTTGAAGACCCGGCTCTCGCCGGAAAGTTGACGGCCATGGGTTTGCTCCCCGGCACCCTGATCGAAATGGTTCGGACGGCACCTTTTGGCAACGCCTATTATATTAAGGCAGACGGTGTTCGCCTGGCTCTGCGCAAAGAGGAAGCCGCCAGCATTTTGATTGATCTATGAAAGAAGCCGGGGAAAAGCTGCTGAATGTGGCCTTGGTGGGCAACCCCAATAGCGGCAAGTCTACTATATTCAATAAATTGACCGGCTTACGGCAGAAGACTGGCAATTTTCCTGGCGTTACGGTCGATGCAAAGGAAGGGCGTTTGCGCCTGCCTAGTGGCCGGGAACTCCGGTTAACCGACCTGCCGGGAACCTACAGCCTTCACCCTACCTCTTCGGACGAAAAAATCGTGGCCGCCGTTCTGGCCAACCCCCGGGATCCTCATTTTCCGGATGCGGTAATTTATGTAGCCGATGCTACACACCTGGAAAAACACTTATTGCTGCTGACGCAATTGCTCGACCTCAACGTGCCCGTATTGTTGGCGCTCAACATGTCGGATACAGCCGCAGAAATTGGGATAAAAGTGAGCCCGGGCATTCTTGCCGAGCGACTGGGCATACCGGTGGTTCCGGTAAGCGGACGGACTGGCGAAAACATTCAAAAACTGATCGGCGAAGTAGAAAAACTTTTGCTCGCCCCCTTAGCCGCACGAAAACCATTTTATGTTCCTACCGAACTGGAAAAACAGGTTGCCGAGGCGGTTTGCTTGAACCTCAACCTGGATAATCCTTACCAGGCTTTGCTTATTGCGCACCACCAATCCTGGTTGCCTTTTTTGAGCCCTCAGGAACGGGCCACCCTGGAAGCAATCGTTAAAAACAAGGAATTTCAGTCGCTTCGAATTCAGGTTGACGAGACCCTCGAACGCTATGACCGCTTCACGCCTTTGGTTCAGGCCGCCGTACAAAACCCGCCGCAGTTTCCCAGTACACCTACCGACCGCATCGACGCCTTCTTAACCCATCGGTGGGTTGGGCCTTTGTTTTTCTTTGTCGTAATGTTGCTGGTTTTCCAGGCCATTTATGACTGGAGCGCCGTGCCCATGGACCTGATCGAAAACATGTTTTCGGGGCTCACTTCCTGGTTAAAAATACACCTGCCCCAACATTGGCTTTCCGACTTGTTGACCGACGGCATCCTCGCCGGCTTCAGCGGAATTTTAGTTTTTGTACCCCAAATCGCGATTTTGTTTTTCCTGATCACGCTCCTGGAGGAAGTGGGGTATATGGCCCGGGTGGTATTCATGTTTGACAAAACCATGCGGCGCTTTGGGATGAACGGCCGAAGCGTAGTCTCTTTGATCAGTGGCGGCGCTTGTGCCGTGCCGGCGATCATGAGCAGCCGGACCATCGGCAATTGGAAAGAGCGTTTGATCACCACCATGGTTACTCCGTTTATCAGTTGCAGCGCCCGCATACCGGTTTATGCGGTATTGATCGGCCTGGCTGTGCCGGCCAACCGGGTGTTCGGAATCCTTTCCTGGCAGAGCCTGACCTTTGGCAGCATGTATGCGCTGGGCGTGTTGGCGGCCTTTGCTTCAGGGTTTGTGTTGAAAAAGGTGTTGCGGACGCACGATTTGTCTTACCTGGCCATTGAATTGCCGGTTTATCGCATGCCACACTGGAAAAATTTGTGGCTCACCGTGTGGGAAAAAGTGTTGGCTTTTGTGATTGGCGCCGGCAAAATTATCCTGATTATTTCCATTGTCCTTTGGGCAATGGCGCGTTTTGGGCCTGGCGACGACATGCAGCAAGCCGAAGCGGAAGCGCTACGCATCGCGGCAACGCAACAACTGAACGACACGGCCACTGCTGATCTGGTGGCGGCATACCAGTTGGAATCGTCCTACGCCGGTTGCCTGGGCAAACTGATAGAACCGGCCATCCGGCCCCTTGGGTACGATTGGAAAATCGGCATTGCGCTCATCGCTTCCTTCGCCGCGCGGGACGTGTTTGTCGGAACGATGTCTACCATTTATAGCATCGGGAGTTCGGACGACGATGTGATGCTCCGCGAAAAAATGCAAAGCGCCACCTTTGACGACACCGGGACGTCGGTTTATACCCTGGCTACTGCGCTCTCGCTGCTGGTATTTTACGCGCTGGCCATGCAATGCATGAGCACGGTGGCCGTTGTGGCCCGCGAAACCGGGCATTGGAAATGGGCTTTGTTTCAATTTGCATTCATGAGCCTGTTGGCCTATTTCGGCGCCTGGGTTGTATACCATCTTTTCCAATAGGCTAAAACAAGGTCAGATCGGTGTCTTCAACCGGGTTCTGTAAATCGGGGCCATCGGGGCCGGGTGTGTTCAGGCGTTCCGAAACCCGGTACAACTCCAGGATATCGTCGGCGGGAGGATGGAGCAATCGACGTATGGTTTCGGGGTCGGTGGTTTCCAGCCATTCTTTTTGCTGCGCATCGCCAATAAGCAGCACGGGCATGCGGTTGTGCAAACCCGACACCTCGGCATTGGGTGTGGTGGTAATGATCGAAAATGTTCGTTTGGGGCTGGTACCACCGCGCCATTCGTCCCAGATACCTGCCAAAAACATCAGGTCGCCATTTTTTAACCGGATTCGGTAAGGGACCTTTCGCTTGCCGGGCAAGCTGCGCCATTCATAAAAACTATCGGCTGGCACCAGGCAATGCCGCCGCAGTGCCGGCTCCCGAAAAGAGGGCTTCTCCAGGATACCTTCAGCGCGGGCATTGATCAACTTTCCACTGTTGGCTCCATCCTTACTCCAGTAAGGAACCAAGCCCCAAGCCATCGGCTGGAGCTGCCGGGGCTGATCGTTGGCAATCACATAGGCGCGCTGCGTCGGTGCGATGTTGAAACTGAGCTGCTGACTGACTGGAAGTTCAAGGCCCTGTAATTGCTCGTCGCTTTGTTTTTTGGTCGGTACGAATGAATAACGGCCGCACATGTGTTTACACTCGGGTTTTGTTTTAAAATAAACAGCAGAACTACGAGTCAAAAACTCATTTCCGCCGAATAGTATTTTGCCTGATATGAAAAAAAACGGGTAACCGGCTCACAACCAAGGTCTTGAAATGCAGCCAATTTTTAAATGATTTGTTTGACAACTTTACCAACAGGCGCATTTTGCTTGTGCATAAAGCCTTGATTATCAGACTCCGGCTCGATGTGTTTTTTAGGTCAATCTGTGGAAAACTTTGGGATAAAAAGAGGGATATCCACATGCCCGGCGTTTCTGCTGGGCAGATTGGGGATAACCGGCCGGCGCTGTGCATAACCCCCTCCATGGCCAACGACTCTCCACACTGCCGCTTCATTTCAAACGACCAAGGTACTTTCTCCCGAAGTTCTGCACATGGCTGTGCATATCGTTCTAATTTTTTGATTGTTAAGTCTATGTTACGTTTGATCTTTGTGAGGAACCCTTGCTTGGAGTATGGATAACCCAAACGGCATATGCAGTTATGAGCTTATCCACAAACTAACAGCACTGATGATGAGGGTGAATTTTTAAAATTTAAATCATTTTTAATTAATAACCATTATATCAATGTGAGGAAAGGAAAGCCGGAAAGGAATCTACTTTTGCTTTGTTTTAAACAATAACAAGGTTTCGGACAGAATTCCACATACGTTATGGCAATGTCAACATTTGTTCGCTTACAGTATCGCGCCGCGCATGAAATTCCATTGGCGGTAAAGGTTTGGCTGATCGCCGGACTGGTCATGATCTTCTTCCAGATCGTCATCGGGGGTGTTACGCGGCTCACCGGAAGTGGCCTGAGTATAACGCGCTGGGAAATCGTTACAGGCGCCGTACCGCCCTTGACGGAGCAGGCGTGGCAAGCCGAGTTTGACTTGTACAAAGCAACCCCGCAGTACCAGAAGATCAACGAAGGGATGGCGCTGGACGATTTCAAATTTATCTACTTCTGGGAGTATTTCCATCGCCTGTGGGCTCGCCTGATGTTTTTTGTATTTATCATACCGTTTGCCTGGTTTTTATGGCGCGGCATGTTGTCGCGGCAATTACTGCCGCGAATGCTGGTGGTTGTGGTATTGGCGGGATTCGAAGGTTTCCTGGGCTGGATCATGGTGGCAAGCGGTTTGATTCAGCGACCTTGGGTAAATGCCTACAACCTGACGCTTCATTTGACCATGGCGTTGATAATTTTCAGTTACTTGTTGTGGACAACTTTTATTGCTTTTCAACCGCACCCAACAGTTTTCCACAAGCCTGTGTTAAAAAAGTATGCCTGGGGAATGGTGTTCGTTGCCTTTGTTCAAATTGCCTTGGGCGCCATGATGTCGGGCACTAAAGCCGGCCTTTTTTACCCGACCTGGCCTGATATGCACGGCACTTTTTTACCGGCAGTTTTACTTGAGGGAGGCCATTGGAACGCTGGCAGTTTTGTTGATTACGATACCAATCCTTTCATGCCGGCCTTGATCCAGTTCCTGCATAGAAACACAGCATACCTACTGACAGTCATGGTGTTGTATTTTGTTTGGCGAACATCTCGCCTGGAAAATGCCCGGCGTATTCAGCAAGGAAACTGCTGGCTGGTAGGGCTCTTGCTGGTGCAGGTGTTGTTGGGGATTTGGACGGTTTTACATTGTGTTGCCAAGGTGCCGGTGACATTGGGTGTACTGCACCAGGCCGGCGCGGTTTTGTTGCTCAGTATGATCTTATGGGTGACGTATGAACTGGTTGGTGGAAAAAATATCACGAATGTGGATAAAGTCTCCGTGAAATGATACACATTGCAAGCGCTGTAATGCACATTTGTTTCACAGTATAATCAGTGTTTTCCACAAGAGGAAATAGCGCTTCACAAGCACATATTCCGCAACCCGTTTCATTATCCCCTTTTTTCTCTATTTTTGTCAATCCTTGTTTTGACGATTTTACGCTATACGATGAACATTCAGGTCAAAGAAGAAAACGGTTTCAGGTACATCGAGTCTGGCACAGAAGGGGAGACCCTGATGCTGTTGCATGGATTGTTTGGAGCCTTGAGCAATTTTGAAGGTATTATTAAGCGGTTTTCAGGCCCGTACAATGTAGTGGTCCCCATATTGCCGATTTATGAAATGCCGATTTTTGAGGTATCCGTGATGGGGCTGGTAGATTTTGTGACCAGGTTTGTGGAGTACAAAGGCTACGACCGGGTGCATGTACTGGGTAATTCGCTTGGGGGCCACATTGCCCTGCTCTATGTTTTGGCACATCCGGAGCGAATCGGTTCGGTTACCTTGACCGGGAGTTCCGGTTTGTTTGAAAGTGCCTTTGGTACGGCGTTCCCCAAACGGGGCGATTACGAATACATCAAGCGCAAGACGGGCGATACGTTTTATGATCCGGCTGTGGCGACCAAGGAATTGGTCGACGAAGTTTTTGGTATTGTCAACGATCGCAACAAAGCTATTCGGGTAGTGGCCACTGCTAAATCGGCAGTGCGGCATAACCTGGGCGACAAACTGCACAAGATCAAAGCGCCAACCCTGTTGATCTGGGGAAAACAGGATGCCGTGACGCCGCCTTTTGTCGCCGAAAAATTTCATGAACTGATCGGCCATTCCCGCTTGCATTTTTTGGATAAATGCGGACATGCGCCCATGATGGAAAAACCGGATGATTTTAACAACATCCTGGATGCTTTTTTAAAGGAGGTCATTGAAGAGCGGGTTGAGGCCTGAGCCCATACGCTGCGATAGAAAAGCAAATCGGCCAGTAAGGATGATCTCCTTACTGGCCGATTTGCTTTTTAGTGACCCGATTTAAAAAAATGATATATTTGTAAATATATTGTTTTTTAATTAAGCCAGGTCGACTTAGATATTTTCCATAAACCACGCTCGAAAAGCAGGGTAGTCGACAGGCATGCTTACTGCTTGTTTTTTCTTATCACTCAACTCGAGTAAGGCTTGTGGAATGACAATTTTTTCGTTCAAAATAGCCTCCACATCTTCCAGGAATTTGGCGGGGTGTGCTGTCTCCAGAATGATGCCCGTCGTGTCGGGGTTGGCCAGGTGATATGCTTGCCAAGCCAGGTATCCCACAGCGCCATGTGGATCCATGATGTAGTTGTAGGCATGGCGAACCGTCCGCATGGCGTCTTGGGTTTCGGTATCTGAAAAGGCATAGCCAGAAATGTGTTCGCGCATAATGTTCCACGTGGAACCATGCAGGTCGAGCATGCGGGCAAAATTGGATGGGCGCCCGACGTCCATGGCATTGGAGAGTGTGCGCACAGAGGGGCGGGGTTGAAAAGTGCCGCTTTGTAAATATTCGGGCACAACATCATTTGCGTTGGTGGCTGCTACAAAATGGTGTACCGGTAGTCCCATTTTTTGTGCAATAAGTCCGGCTGTTAAATTTCCAAAGTTGCCCGATGGAACCACGAATACGATATTTTGGTGCTGCCTGTACACTTGTTTGTAGGCTTCCCAATAGTAAAAAACTTGTGGGATAAGGCGGGAAATATTAATGCTGTTCGCCGAACTCAAGCGGAGGTTCTGCCGAAGTGTTGTGTCCAAAAAGGCTTGTTTGACCAGGGCTTGGCAATCGTCGAAGTTGCCGGAGACCTCTAGTGCAGTGATGTTGTGCCCCAAGGTAGTGAGTTGTTTTTCTTGCAGTGGGCTCACTTTCCCGGAAGGGTAGAGTATGATTACGCGAATGCCCGGCGTGCGATAAAAACCGGCTGCCACGGCTCCGCCAGTGTCGCCGGATGTCGCTACCAAAA